>JAPSKJ010000338.1 GCA_031177735.1 Nocardioides sp. | reverse complement strand
CCCATCTCGCGGGCACCATCAGCATCAACCTCGGCACCCAGCTCGCGACGTACGTCGGCTGGCTCACCCCGTGGGGACGTCCCCTCGCGGTGCTCGCGGAGAGCCGGGAGGAGATCGAGGAGGCGCGTCGACAGCTCGTCCGGATCGGTGTCGACGACCTCGTCCCCGCCTGGGGCCCGGTCACCGGGCTCGTGCCGGGCGCTCCGGTGAGCTCCTACCGTCGGGCGACCTTCGCCGATCTCGCGACCGAGCGCACCGAGTCCGACGTCGTCCTCGACGTCCGCCGCACCGAGGAGTACGACGCCGACCACGTGCGCGGTGCACGGCACCTGCCGGTGCACGAGGTCCGGGACCGGCTCGCGGAGGTGCCGACCGACCGCCGGGTCTGGGTCTACTGCGCCGGTGGCTTCCGGGCCGGCACCGCGGCGTCCCTCATCGAGCGACACGTCGCCGAGGTCGTCCACGTCGACGACGGGTTCGACCGGGCGGTCGCCCTCGGCCTGACCGGCTGCCCGTAGGCCCCGTTGGCGGCTCAGGAGCGGCCGACCGTGTCCTTGTGGGCACGGACCTGGCGGTAGTAGTCCTGCAGCTGCAGGCGCGACGCCGCAGCCTCGTCGACCACGATGACCGCGCGCGGGTGCAGCTGCAGCACCGACGCCGGGCACATCGCGGACAGGGGCCCTTCGACCGCGGCTGCCACGGCCGCGGCCTTGTGCTCCCCCGTGGCGATCAGCACGGCCTGTCGCGCGGTGCCGATGGTGCCGAGGCCCTGGGTGATGACGTGGCGCGGCACCTCCTCGAGGGAGGCGAAGAAGCGGGCGTTGTCCTGCCGGGTCTGGTCGGTGAGGGTCTTGACGCGCACCGGAGAGGCGAGCGACGAGCTCGGCTCGTTGAAGCCGATGTGGCCGTTGGTGCCGATGCCGAGCAGCTGGATGTCGACCGGGCCCTCGCTGGCGATCAGCTCGTCGTAGCGCGTCGCCTCGGCGCGGGGGTCGCGGGCGCCCCCGTCCGGCCCGAGCACCCTCTCGGCCGGGAGGTCGATGTGGTCGGTGAAGTGCTCGCGGATGAACCGGTCGTAGGACGCCGGGTGGCTGCGGTCGAGGCCGACGTACTCGTCGAGCAGGAAGGCCGAGAGGTGGGCGAAGCTGAGCCCGTCGTCGCGGTGGCGCCGGATCAGCTCGGCGTAGACCTGCAAGGGAGAGGAGCCGGTCGCCAGGCCGAGCACGCGGGCTCCGGCCTCGATCGCCTCGGTGAAGAGGTCGGCGACCGCGATCGCGCAGTCGTCCGGCTCGGGAAGGATGAGGACCTCCATCAGGGCATCTCCGCCTTGTCGTCGTCGTTGTGCTGGTCGTCGTGGTGGTCGTCGTGGTGGTCGTCGTGGTGCGTGCTGAGCCACTGCCCCTGGCGCATCACGGCCGTGGGGCTCAACTGGTCGTCGAGGAGCAGGAGGTCGGCCCGGAGCCCGGTGGCGATACGGCCGAGGTCGTCGTCGAGGCCGATCAGACGGGCCGGTACGCCGGCGGCGGACCGCACCGCGGCGGTGATCGGGACCCCGGCGGCGACCGCGTGGCGCAACACGTCGACCAGGCGTGCGGTGCCGCCGGCGATCGCCCCCGTGCCGTCCTCGCTCGCCAGCCTGGCCACTCCGCTCGCGACGTCGACGTCGAGCGATCCAAGCCGGTAGCGGCCCTCCGGCATGCCGGCCGCAGCCATCGAGTCGGAGACGAACGCGATCCGCTCCGGCCCGACCAGGTCGAAGACGGTGGCGACCGTCTCGGGGTGGAGGTGCACGCCGTCGGCGATGAGCTCCACCACTGCCTGGCCGCGTGCCGCGGCGGCCAGCGCTGCCGGCACGGCACCCGGAGCGCGGTGGTCGAAGGGCGACATGCCGTTGAACAGGTGGGTCACCGACAGCCGGCCCGGACCGGCCCGGCGCACGCCCGCCTCGAACTGCGCGGCCGTCGCGTCGGTGTGGCCGAGGCTGGGCAGCACGTCGTGGTCGCGCAACGCGGCCACCACGTCGGCGTACCCCTCGAGCTCGGGGGCCAGCGTCATCGACCGCACCGTGCCGCGCCCCGCGCGGACCAACCGCTCGACCGTCGCTCGGTCACCGGTGGTCAGTGCGGCCGGGTCGTGGGCACCGCGGCGCCGGCGTGAGAGGAACGGGCCCTCGAGGTGGATGCCGGCGAGCTCGCCGCGCTCGACCAGGTCGGCCAGCGTGGTGACCCGCTCGTGGAGGACGTCGAGCGGCGCGGACACCAGGCTGGCGAGCATGGTGGTGGTGCCGTGCGCGCGGTGGTGGCGCACCGCGGCGAGGCAGCCCTCGGCATCGGCGTCGGGAAAGCTGGACCCGGCGGCGCCGTGGCTGTGCACATCGACCAGCCCCGGCAGGACCCACGCCGCCCGGGTGGTCGTGTTCGTAGGGGGCGCCGCGGCGGCCGGACCGACCCAGTGGATGCGGTCGCCGTCGACGATCACGGCGCCGTCCTCGACCACGGTGTCGTCCAGCACGACCCGGCCGACGACGGCTTCCACCGGTGTCCTCATCGGGTGGGCGGCCGCAGCTCGCTGACCAGGCGGTAGCGGTCGCCGCGGTAGACCGACCGGGTGAACTCCACGACCTCCTCGGACCGCGACACCGTCGTGCGCTCGAAGAGGAAGGCCGGCGTCAGCACCGGCACGCCCAACAAGCGCGACTCGTCCTCCGAGGTGACGGTCGGGACGACCGACTGCGTCGCCTGGGCCACGGGCACCCCGGCGGTCCGCAAGGCGTCGTAGAGCGAGTGTCCCTCGAGGTCGTCGGGGGTCAATCCGGGCAGCAGGGACTGGGGCACGTAGGCCCACTCGATCGCGATCGGCTCGTCGTCGGCGGTGCGCAGGCGGTGGATCGCCCAGATCATCGCCCGCGGCGAGAGGCGGAGCCGGGCGGCCATCTTGGCCCCGGCCAGCTCGGCGCGGAAGGACAGCGTCCGCCCGCCCGGCCGCATGCCGCGGCTGTGCATGTCCTCGGAGAAGGAGGTCAGGGTCAGCGCCTTGGCGAGCCGGGGCCGGCTGACGTAGGTGCCGCTGCCCTGCCGGCGCTCGAGGTAGCCGTCGTTGACGAGCTCGTCGACGGCGGAGCGGAGCGTCGGGCGTGAGACACCGAGGCTGGCAGCGAGCTCGCGCTCGGGCGGGATCGCGGCTCCGGGGGTCAGCTCGCGGTGAAGACGGAGCAGCTCCGCGCGCACGAGCTCCCGCTTGGTGCGGGCTG
>JAPSKJ010000337.1 GCA_031177735.1 Nocardioides sp. | reverse complement strand
CCGTCCGCACCGCGTGCGAGGCGGCCGAGGCCGAGGTCGACCGGCTCTCCACCGAGCTGGGCCAGGACCAAGCGCTGTACGCCGTCTTCGCCGGCCTGGACGCGAGCGCGCTCGACCCGCTGGCGGCCCGCCTGCTCGAGCGCACGCTGCGCGACTTCCGTCGCTCCGGCGTCGACCGTGACGAGGCCACCCGGCTGCGGCTCAAGGAGATCAGCGAGCGGCTCACCGAGATCGGTCAGGAGTTCTCCCGCGTCATCCGCGACGACGTGCGCACCGTGCGCGTTCCCCCCGACCGGCTCGACGGCATGCCGGCCGACTGGCTGCAGACGCACCCGGCCGACGACGACGGGCTGGTCACCGTCACCACCGACTACCCCGACTCGCTGCCCGCGCGCATGTTCGTGCACGACCCGGCGGTCCGCCGCGAGGTGACGATCGCGTTCCTCGAGCGAGGCTGGCCGCACAACGAGACGCTGCTGCGGGAGATGTTCGACCTACGCCACGAGATGGCCACGCTGCTGGGCTACGCCGACTGGGCGGCCTTCGACGCCGAGGTGAAGATGATCGGCTCCGGGCCGGCCATCCCGGAGTTCATCGACAAGATCACCGCGGCCGCCGAGGAGCCGATGCGTCGCGACCTCGAGGTGCTGCTCGAGCGCTACCGCCGCGACGTGCCGGAGGCCACCACGATCACCACCGCCGACTCGCTCTACTACGAGGAGCTCGTGCGCAAGGAGCAGCTCCAGGTCGACGCCCAGCAGGTGCGCACCTACTTCGCGTTCCCGAAGGTCCAGGCCGGTCTGCTGGAGGTGACCGGCCGGCTGTTCGGCCTGCGCTACGAGCCCGCGGCCGATGCGACGGTGTGGCACGAGGAGGTGACGGCCTACGACGTCGTCCGGCTTCGGGACGACGCGCGACTCGGACGCATCTATCTCGACCTGCACCCGCGCGAGGGCAAGTACAAGCACGCGGCGCAGTTCACCCTCGCCGACGGGGTGAAGGACCGGCAGCTCGCCGAGGGTGTCCTGGTCTGCAACTTCTCCCGCGGGTTGATGGAGCACGACCACGTCGTGACGCTCTTCCACGAGTTCGGCCACCTGCTCCACCACGTGCTGGCCGGGCAGGGCGAGTGGGTGCGCTTCGCCGGCGTGGCCACCGAGTGGGACTTCGTCGAGGCTCCCTCACAGCTGCTGGAGGAGTGGGCGTGGGACGCCGAGGTGCTGCGCTCCTTCGCCACCAACGACGCCGGTGAGCCCATCCCCGCCGAGCTGGTCGCCAAGATGCGAGCCGCCGACGACTTCGGCAAGGGCTACCACGCGCGCACCCAGATGTTCTACGCCGCGATGTCCTACTGGTTCCACGTCGACCGGCCGACCGACCTGACCGCGCGGATGCGGGCGCTGCAGGAGCGCTACAGCCCGTGGCCGTGGATCGAGGGCACCCACATGTTCGCCAACTTCGGCCACCTGGGCGGCTACTCCTCCGCCTACTACACCTACATGTGGTCGCTGGTCATCGCCAAGGACATGTTCAGCGCCTTCGATCCCGCCGACCTGTTCGACGCCGACGTGGCCGGACGCTACCGCGACCGCGTGCTCGCACCCGGAGGCTCGAAGGACGCCGCCGATCTCGTCCGCGACTTCCTCGGCCGACCGTTCTCGTTCGAGTCCTACGCCGCCTGGCTGGCCGGGTGACCGCTGCCGGCCAGGGCTCTGGTCAGCGGGACCGAGCGCCGGCCAGGGCCGGGTCGTGGGCGTCGGCCGAGACCAGCGCACCCACCGCGACGGGCTGACGCCGGCGACCGAGCTCGAAGAGCGCGAAGCCGGTCACCAGCACCAGCGCCACCAGGAGGGTGATGCGCTGGAGGAAGAGGCTCGGCGCGCCCAGGTCGAGCGCGGCGTAGACGCCGAGGTCGCCGCCGACGTACCAGGCGAGGTAGGCCGCGGGTGGCACCAGCCACGTCAGCGGGTGCCACCACCGCACCCGGTGCTGGTTGCGGCCGACGAGGAGGAAGTCGGCGACCACGAGTGCCGGGGTGAGCAGGTGCTCGAAGACGGAGTAGGGGTCCCACAGGTTGCCGTGCTGCATGGGGATGAAGGCCAGGCTGACCAGCAGCATGAGCGAGGCCAGCGCGCCGCGGAGCCACGGCGACGCCGGCTCGCGCCAGGCGAGCCCGACGTAGCTCACTGCCACCGCGATGCTGGCCAGCTGCGAGAGCGCGGTCCACCAGACGTCGTACTGGATCGCGGCGAGCAGGACTCCCGTCGTCGCGCTGGCCGCGATGAGCAGCCGCCAGAGGACGACCGGGACCGTGTTCACCGCACCAGGGTGCCACGTTCACCCGTTGTTCACTCGGCGACCCAGGAAAACGGCAACGGCCCCAGGGCGCGGTAGACCGGCGCCGGGGCGGCGGCGGCGCGTCTCTACAGTGTCGGCGTGCAGTTGAGCGGCCTGCTGGCGGACACCCGCCCGCTGCGCAACCCGCACTTCCGTCGGCTGTGGAGCGCCAACATCGTCACCGTGGTCGGTGCCCAGCTGACGGTCGTCGCCGTGCCGGCCCAGCTCTACTCCGAGACCGGCTCGTCGGCGTACGTCGGCCTCACCGGCGTCTTCGGACTGGTGCCGCTGATCGTCTTCGGCCTGTACGGCGGCGCGCTGGCCGACGCGTTCGATCGCCGCACCATCCTCGTCGTGTCGACCACGGGGCTGATCCTCACCAGCGGGCTGTTCTGGCTGCAGGCGGCCGTCGGCGGGGTGAACGTGTGGCTGCTGCTCAGCCTCTTCGCCCTGCAGCAGGCCTTCTTCGCGGTCAACCAGCCGACCCGGAGCGCAGTGCTGCCCAAGCTCCTCCCGGCTCCGCTCCTGCCGGCGGCCAACTCGCTGAACATGACGGTCATGCAGGCCGGCGCGATCGCCGGTCCGCTGGTCGCGGGGGTGCTGATCCCGGTCACCGGCTACGCCTGGCTCTACTTCGCCGACACGCTCAGCCTGCTCACCACGCTGTGGGCGGTGGTCCGGTTGCCGCCGCTGCCGGTCGAGGGCGCGGTGGTCTCACCCGGTCTCCGGTCGGTGATCGACGGGTTCGCCTACCTGCGCGGCCAGCCGGTGCTGCTGATGTCGTTCGTGGTCGACCTGATCGCCATGGTGTTCGGCATGCCGAGGGCGCTCTTCCCCGAGATGGCTCACGTCGACTTCGGCGGCCCCGAGGAGGGCGGTCTCGTCTTCGCGCTGCTGTTCGCCGCGATCCCGGCCGGTG
>JAPSKJ010000336.1 GCA_031177735.1 Nocardioides sp. | reverse complement strand
GGGTGCCGAAGCGGGCGGCCGCCGAGGGCTTGCGCGGCATGGGGCGGGCCAGCTCCCGGGCGAATCCCTCGGGGTCGTCGCGGAGCCGGGCCAGCGCGGTGGCCGAGAGGCTCTCGGGTGCGGGCACGACGATGTCGGGGCTGCGCTCGGCGCGCGCCTCGGCGAGCAGCCGGTCGATCTCGGTGTCCCAGTCGGCGACGCGGGCGGCGTCGACGATGTCGAGCTCGGGGTCGTCGGCCAGCGGGTCGACGCTGCGGACCAGCTCGGCCGCGGCCAGGCGGCGGGCTGCCTCGCTGCCCTGAGCGGCGGGTGGCCACGGCACCGACGGGTCGATGGCGGCGTTGGGGTTGGGTGTGCCCTTGGCGGGCTTCTCCCGCCACGACTCGCCGTCGGTGAGCGGCTCGCCCCACGCGTGGAGCTGGTCACGCACGACGCGCTGGAAGTCCGACGGGCCGTAGCAGGTGGTGCGCGCCCCCCACAGGTAGGACGTGACGGACAGCCGGTGCGCGGCGCGGGTGAAGGCGACGTAGCCCAGCCGGAGCTCCTCCTCCGCGTCGTGGGCCCGCGTGGCCGCGCGGTAGGCGTCGAGCGCCGCCTTGTCGTAGCCGGCCAGCTGGGGCAGGTCGACGGCGTCACCGCGCAGCATCGCCGGGAGCACGGCCGGCGAGGAGGTCCACAGGGTGCGCGAGCGGCCGGAGGGGAAGCGGCTCTCGCAGACTCCGACGAGGAAGACGCTGCGCCACTCCAGGCCCTTGGAGCGGTGCACCGTCAGCAGCTTGACCGAGTCGGCCTCGGTCGGTGTGGCGATGTCGAGGCCGTTGCCCTGGTCGTCCTCGGCGGTGAGGTAGGCCAGCAGGGCCGGCAGGGTGACGTCGCCGTCGACGGCCTGGAAGTCCGCGACCGCCTTCACGAACAGGTCGAGGTTGTCGCGGCGGGCCGCCGCCGCTGGGCTGACAGCGGAGGCGAGCTCCACGTCGACACCGGTGGTGTCGATGATGCGGCGGACGATGTCGAGCAGCGGCTCCCCGACGTGGGACCGCAGCATCCGGAGCTCGGCCGCCAGCAGGGCGAACCGCTCGCGAGCCTCCTGGGAGTAGGGCAGCTCACCGGGATCGGCCAGCGCGTCGTCGAGGGCGGGGATCTCGGCCGGGTCGATGCCGTCGGCGATCTGGACCAGGTGGTCGACCACGCTGGCGGCGGTGCTCTCGCGGGCCCGGCGGCCGGTGAGCTCCTGGGCCCGCTGGCCGAGCAGCCGCAGGTCGCGCGGGCCGATCGCCCACCGCGGCCCGGTGAGCAGGGTGAGCAGCGCCGGGTTGTGGGTGACGTCGTGCATCAGGTGGAGGACGGCCACGATCTCGGCGACCTCGGGCAGCCGCAGCAGGCCCGAGAGACCGACGATCTCGACCGGGATGCCGGCGCCGGTGAGGGCGTCGAAGACCTCCTCGGCGTGGGCGTTGTCGCGGGTCAGCACGCCGATGTCGGACCACGCACCGCCCTCGTCGTGGGCCGCCTGGACCGCGTCCGCGAGATGCGCGAGCTCCTCGGCGTGGGTCTCGAAGACCCGGGCGGTCACGACCCCCTCCCCCGCCTCGGGCTTGGGCTCGAGTGGCTCGACCTGGTCGTAACGCTCGTAGAGCGGTGCCGCGAGCCGGTTGGCGACCTGCAGGATGCGGCGCTCGGAGCGCCGGTTGACGGTGAGCCGGTAGACCGGCACCGGGCCGCCGTCGCCGGCCGGGAAGGTGTCGGCGAAGTTGAGGATGTTGGAGACCGAGGCGCCGCGCCAGCCGTAGATCGCCTGGTTGGGGTCGCCCACCGCGGTGACGGCGTGGCCGCCGCCGAAGAGTCGCGACAGCATCACCGCCTGGGCGACCGAGGTGTCCTGGTACTCGTCGAGCAGCACCACCGCGAACTTCTCCCGCTCCAGCTCGCCCACCCCCGGCTGCTCGCTGGCCAGCCGGGCTCCGAGCTCGATCTGGTCGGAGAAGTCCATCAGGCCGAGGTCGGCCTTGAGACGGCGGTACGCCGCCACCAGACCCAGCAGGTCGCCGCGTCGCTCGATCGCGTCGATCGCCTTCTCCAGCGGCTCGCGGTAGGTCTTGCGGTCCTTGCCGGCCCGCTCCTCCGCCAGGGCCCGCTCGAACCCGGCGCGCGCCTCCGCGTCGGCCCGGCGGACGTCGTCGAGGGAGACCAGGTGCTCGCTCATGGCACTGTCGAGGGCCAGCAGGTTCTGGATCGCCGTGGGCGGGTGGTCGGTGAGTCGACGCACCTCCCCGGTGAACCGGTCGACCACCCGGGCGCCGAGCTGGTAGCGCGCGGCGTCGGTGATGACGCGGGTGTCCGGCTCGTGGCCGATCCGCAGCCCGTGCTCGGTGAGCAGGCCGGCGGCGTAGGCGTTGTAGGTCGCCACGGTCGGCTCGAGGACGTCCTCGCCCTCCTCCACGGCGCGGGTCGGCCCCTCGGGCAGGGCGCCGGCGGCCACCAGGGCCGAGCGGATCCGAGTGCGGAGCTCGGCCGCGGCCTTGGTGGTGAAGGTCAGGCCGAGGACCTGCTCGGGGCGGACCTGCCCGGTGAGGACGAGGTAGACGACGCGGGCGGCCATCAGCGTGGTCTTGCCGGACCCGGCGCCCGCGATGACGACCGCGGGGGCCAGCGGCGCGGAGATGGCGGCCCACTGCTGCTCGCTCGGCGCGTAGGGGGTGCCCATCAGCCGGGCGAGCTCCTGCGGGGTGTCGATGCGGACCGGCTCGAAGGACGTCACTGGCTCACCACCGGTCCTGCGCTCTTGGCCGGGCAGATGGCCACGAAGGAGCAGTCACGGCAGTGGTCACCGGCCACGGCGGGGAAGCGCTCGGTGCGCAGCAGCCGGGCGGTGTGGCCGATGGCGGCTCTCAGCGCCTCGCGCTCGGGACCGTCGTCGGCGTGCACGCCCTGCTGCTGCACCTTCGCCTCGGGGCCGCCGTCGAGCAGGCCGAGCTGGACGAGCTCGGCGCCGCCCGCGCGCACCGCCCGGCCGGCGATCTCGTCGACGGCGCCGTGGTCGACGGCGAGCTGGTAGAGGCCGAGCTGGGCGTGGGTGCCGACCGACTTGTCGGTGGGGGCACGCCGGCTGGTCTTGAGGTCGACGACCACGACGGTGCCACCCACTTCATCGCCCGCCTCGATCTCGAGGCGATCGGCGAAGCCGGTGAGCTTGACCCGCTCACCGTCGGGCAGGTCGACGACCGTGCTGAAGCCGGCCTCGGTGGCCAGCAGGGTGCGACCGTGGC
>JAPSKJ010000022.1 GCA_031177735.1 Nocardioides sp. | reverse complement strand
TGGGGGCGATGTAGAGCACCGTCGCGCCGCGCTGGCCGCGCGGCCCGCGGGAGGAGCGCACAGCGGTGAGGGCCGGCAGCTGGTAGGCCAGCGACTTGCCCGAGGCTGTCCCCGTCGCGAGGACGACATGCTGGCCGGCGTAGGCCGCGTCGGCCGCGACGACCTGGTGGCGCCACGGCCGCTCGATCCCGCGAGCGGAGTACGCCGCCACCACGTCCTCCGCCGCCCACCCCGGCCACGCGACGGTGTCGGCGTCGCGCGGCGGCAGCGCGGCCAGGTGGGTCAACCGCCCCTCGCGACCCGGCACGTCGGCGAGCCGGCGCACCAGCTCCGCCACGTCGGCCCCGGCCACGGTCGTCATGACTCGATCATCGCCGACGGCACCGACATTCTCCGCATGCCCGCCCCGGGGTCGCCCTCGCACGGGGGCCCGGGCGGTGCCGCTGCCCGCCTGCGTGTGCACGCCCGCGTGAGGCGTGGTTTCATATGGTCGACTTCGAGTATCGGGACATGGGGTCGCCGATGCCGAGGCGAAGGCTGGGGCCGCGCGGCCCGAGCCCTGTAGGGAGTGCTCACGTGGACCTGACTCTGACGACGCGCGAGGTCGACGGTACGACCGTGGTCGCCGTCGGCGGTGAGATCGACGTCTACACCGCGCCCAAGCTCCGCGACACCATCACCGAGGTCGTTGCGTCAGGGTCCTACCACGTCGTCATCGACCTCGAGGCCGTCGAGTTCCTCGACTCCACCGGCCTCGGCGTGCTCGTCGGCGGGCTGAAGAAGGTCCGCGCCCACGACGGTTCCCTCCGGCTGGTGTGCACCCAGGACCGTCTGCTCAAGATCTTCCGGATCACCGGCCTGGCCAAGGTCTTCGACATCCACGACTCGGCCGACGCCGCCCTCGCGGCCCGCTGACCCCTCCCGCGCAGCAGCGGTTCGAGCGGGCGGCCGCGGCCGGCTGGCGGCGTACTCCTCCTTCAACCTTCTCACTTCTCGGCCTTTGCAACGCCCGAGAAGTGAGGGAATCCCCGGTTAACCGGTGATTGCGCGCCGCGCCGCCGACGCCGCCCTCGCGCCCTGCGAGCCCTTTCCGTGCGCCGAGGGGCGAGACGGGTGACGCGGCCGGCTGGCGGCGTACTCCTCCTTCAACCTTCTCGCTTCTCGGCCTTTGCAACGCCCGAGAAGTGAGGGAATCCCCGGTTAACCGGTGATTCCGCGCCGCGCCCACCGACCCGCCGGTTCCACCGGCGGGTCTCTTGTCATCGGCGCACCCCCTGTGGTGTGGTGCAGATCACAAACTCCCGCGTGGGCTCGGAGGACGCACATGTCAGCACTGGTCCTGGATCTCCCCAACGACGATCTCGTCCTGCTCGTGCTCGTCGCGGTGGTGGCGCTCGGCGCACTGGCGATGGCCGCCAAGTTCCGCGCCGAGGTCCTCGCCGCCGGGGAGGGGACCGAACGGATGCGCGAGATCGCGCAGGCGGTGCAGGAGGGGGCCAACGCCTTCCTCACCCGCCAGTTCCGCACCCTGGCCGTCTTCGCCGCCATCGCGTTCTTCCTGCTGCTGGCCCTCCCGGCCGACGACATGGCCGTGCGGATCGGCCGGTCGCTGTTCTTCCTCGTCGGCGCCGGCTTCTCGGCCTCGGTGGGCTACCTCGGCATGTCGCTCGCCGTGCGCGCCAACCTGCGCGTCGCGGCCGCCGCCGGCACCTCCGGCCGCGACGCCGCCATGAACATCGGCTTCCGCACCGGCGGCTGCGTCGGCATGCTCACCGTCGGGCTCGGCCTGCTCGGCGCCTCGGTGGTGGTGCTGCTCTTCGACGACGAGGCCCCCCACGTGCTGGAGGGCTTCGGCTTCGGCGCGGCCCTGCTGGCGATGTTCATGCGGGTCGGTGGCGGCATCTTCACCAAGGCTGCCGACGTCGGCGCGGACCTGGTCGGCAAGATCGAGCAGAACATCCCCGAGGACGACCCGCGCAACGCCGCCACGATCGCCGACAACGTGGGCGACAACGTCGGCGACTGCGCCGGCATGGCGGCCGACCTGTTCGAGTCCTACGCCGTCACCCTGGTCGCCGCGCTCATCCTTGGCTCGCAGGCGCTGGGTGACCAGGGCCTGGTCTTCCCGCTGCTGGTGCCGGCCGTCGGCGCGCTGACCGCGGTGATCGGGGTCTACCTGTGCCGCCCGCGCACCGGCGAGAGCGGCCTGGTGACCATCAACCGCGCCTTCTACATCTCCGCGGTCATCGGCGCCATCGGCTGCGTGGCGGTGGCCTTGGCCTACCTCCCCAGCGAGTGGCCCACCGAGGACGCCGCCGACCTCAGCCCGAGGATGCTCGCCGCGGGCGCGGTCCTCATCGGCATCGTCCTGGCCGCCGCCATCTTGGCGCTGACCGGCTACTTCACCGGCACCGAGCACAAGCCGGTCAAGGACGTCGGCAAGTCCAGCCTCACCGGCGCCGCCACGGTCATCCTCAGCGGCCTCAGCGTCGGCTTCGAGTCGGCCGTCTACACCGCCCTGGTGATCGGCGCCGCCGTCTACGGGGCGGCGTTGCTCGCCGGCGGGTCGATGACCCTCGCCCTCTTCGCCGTCTCGCTGGCCGGCTGCGGCCTGCTCACCACGGTCGGCGTGATCGTGGCGATGGACACCTTCGGACCCGTCTCCGACAACGCCCAGGGCATCGCGGAGATGTCGGGCGACGTCGACGAGGCGGGCGCGCAGATCCTCACCGAGCTCGACGCGGTCGGCAACACCACCAAGGCGATCACCAAGGGGATTGCCATCGCGACCGCGGTGCTCGCCGCGAGCGCCCTGTTCGCGTCCTACACCCAGAGCGCGTTCGACGCCTTCGCCGAGACCGGTGCGGCCGGCGACGTACTCTCCGGCTTCCTGGTCTTCGACGCCAAGCTCCTGGTCGGCACCTTGCTCGGGGCCGGGGTCGTCTTCCTCTTCTCGGGGCTCGCGATCAACGCGGTCGGCCGGGCGGCGGGGGCGGTCGTGTTCGAGGTACGCCGCCAGTTCCGCGAGATCCCCGGGATCATGGAGGGCACCGGTCGACCGGAGTACGGCAAGGTCGTCGACATCGTCACCCGGGACTCGCTGCGCGAGCTGGCCACCCCCGGCATCCTGGCCATCCTCAGCCCGATCGCGGTCGGGTTCGGCCTCGGCATCGGCCCCCTGGCCGGCTTCCTCGTCGGCGCCA
This sequence comes from Nocardioides sp., assembly GCA_031177735.1. GTDB lineage: Bacteria > Actinomycetota > Actinomycetes > Propionibacteriales > Nocardioidaceae > Nocardioides. Next base: position 14,111 of record JAPSKJ010000022.1, on the reverse strand, counting down.
TCGCCACCGGCACGCTGATGGCGGTCTTCCTCGCCAACGCCGGCGGCGCGTGGGACAACGCCAAGAAGCTCGTCGAGGACGGCAACCACGGCGGGAAGGGCTCATCCGCCCACGAGGCGACCGTCATCGGCGACACCGTGGGCGACCCGTTCAAGGACACCGCCGGGCCGGCCATCAACCCGCTCATCAAGGTGATGAACCTGGTCAGCCTGCTCATCGTCGTCGCGGTGGTGAAGCTGACCTACGGCGACGAGGCCAGCGACCCGATCCGGATCGGCATCGCCGTCCTCGCTGCCCTGGGCATCGCGGCCGCCGTGTTCGTGTCCAAGCGGCGCCCCTCGGCCATGGACGAGCAGGTGCCCGAGGAGGAGGTCGCCCGCACCTGAGCGGGCCCGCGGTCACTACGCTCGTGGCGTGACCACCGCGCCGACCTCCGACCTTCCCCTGCGGCTGCGTGAGGCCCTCGAGCGCGCCGAGTTCACCTACGACCGGGTCGCCGAGGTGCTGGGGCCGGTCGGCCACGCGGCGCTCTCGCGCAACGAGACGACGCCCGGCCGGCGGCGTACCGGTGGGGGCAGCCCCCTGGAGACCCTGATCCGGCTCTTCCTGCTCCAGGTGCCGGTGACCGGTGACCAGGCCGAGGCGGCCCTGCCCGGGCTGGTCGACCGGCTCGCCGTCGAAGGCATCCTCGAGCAGTCGGTCGGCGAGGTCGCGGCGCGGATGGACGTGCGGCCCTACGCCGTCGACTCGGCCGACGGGGAGCAGCACCTGTGGGTCGCCAGCGACCTCACCCCGGGGCTCGACGGCGGCCCGCAGCGGGTCGGCCCCGACTACGTGCTGGGCATCTCGCCCGCCTCCACGTCGCTGGCCCAGCTCACCTTGCGCGAGCCCGTCGGGCGCAGCCTCGACCTCGGCACCGGCTGCGGGGTCCAGGCGCTGCACCTGGCCCGGCACAGCGAGGCTGTCGTCGCCACCGACGTCAACCAGCGCGCGCTGCGCATCACCCGCTTCAACGCCGCCCTCAACGGCGTCGCGGACACCGTGGACGTGCGCGACGGATCCTTCTTCGAGCCGGTCGCGGGGGAGCGCTTCGACCTGATCGCCACCAACCCGCCGTTCGTGATCTCCCCGGCGACCGGCGAGCGCCTGGTCTACCGCGACTCCGGTCTGCCGGGCGACCGGGTCGTGGAGGACATCGTCCGGGCGGCGCCCGGCCTGCTCGCCGACCAAGGCTGGTGCCAGGTGCTGGCCAACTGGGTGATCAGCGAGGGTCGCCCGTGGGACGAGCGCCTCGCCGAGTGGCTCGACGACAGCTGCGACGCCCTCGTCGTCCAGCGCGAGGTGCTGGACCCGGCGGCGTACGTCGAGCTGTGGCTCAAGGACGCCGGCCAGCACGGCGCCGCCGACTACGCCAGCCGCTACGACACCTGGCTGTCGTGGTTCGAGGAGCAGGGCATCGAGGGCGTGGGCTTCGGCTGGATCAACCTGCACAAGACCGGCGGCGGCCGCCGGGAGCTGCTGGACTGGCGGTACGACGTCGAGCAGCCCATCGCGCCGGCCATCTCCGCGTGGGGGGCGGCCGTGGCGGTCGAGGTCGGCGCGGACACCCGGCTGCTCCGGCCCGACGACGTGCTCCAGGAGACCCAGGGCGTGCCCGGCGCCGAGGACCCCTCCACCGTGGTGCTCCGTGCGCAGCGTGGCCTGCGCCGCGCCCGCCGCGCGGACACGGTCGAGGCGGCGCTGGTCGGTGCCTGTGACGGCGACCTGACCGTCGGGCAGATCCTGGACGCGCTCGCCCAGATCCTCGAGCAGGACCCGGCCGAGACGCGCGCGACCTACCTCCCCGTCGCGGCCGAGCTGGTGCGCGAGGGGTATCTCGTCGTGGTGCGCTGAGCCGCTGCGCCGGGTCGGACGGACGCCGACGGGGCCGGCGGAGTGGCCCGGTGAGCGGCTGGACCGCTCACGGCGTGGTAAGCCGCATCACTGGCTGAACGCCGTGGTGGCCCGAGCGGCCGACCTCCACATCGAACCGGCTGCTGTCACCCCGGTGGTAGGCCACGAAGGTCTCCACCGGGCGTCCGCTGTCGTCGACGACCACGCTGCGCAAGGCCAGGAGTGGTGCGCCTGCCTGCACTCCGAGATCCGCTGCCAGGGCCTTGCTGGCCGCCACCGCTTCGATGGAGCGGTGACCGCGTGCGAGGACGATCCCGTACTTGGTCTCCAGCAGGTGGTACAGCGACTGATCCGTCAGATCCTCCTCCAGCAGGCCGGGGGCGAGGTCGGCGGGCAGGTGCGTGACGGCGTACACCCAAGGCTTCTCGTCGACCAGTCGGAGGCGCTCGAGGACGATCACCCTGTCGCTCGGGCCGAGCGCGAGCTCCTCCCGCACCTGCTCGCTGGCCGGCAACACCTCAAACCGCCGGACGATGCTCCGCAGGGTGCTTCCGCGTGACCGGACGTCGTCGTAGAGGCCGGTGATCGACTGGACCAGCCCTTCCGTGGTCTTCGGAGCCGCGATGAACGTGCCACGACCCTTGATCCGCTCGATCACACCCTCGAGTTCCAGTTCCGCCAGCGCCTGTCGCACGACGGTGCGCGAGACCGCATACTGCCGGCACAGGTCGTGGTCCCCGGGGATCCGATCGCCCGGCTGGAGCCGCTTCGCCCTGATGTCGGCGCGGATGAGTTCCTTCAACTGGAAGTAGTACGGCAGCGGTGACGCCCGATCGATCCCTGCATTCATGTCATGACACCCTAACAGGATCGCCTGGGCCGCTCTCGATTCCCGCAGGTCAACGCCCGAACGCGTTGGGGATCTGACCACTGCGCTGAGGATGGGCTCTTGACATCCTGTACGTACAGGTGTGTGATGGCTGCCACGTAAGGGCCCGATGACTCGGTCAAGGGCTGGAACTTCGCCTGGGAGGTACTGGTGCTCGACAGCACGTCGTTCGATGGCCGGGTCGTCTTGGTGACCGGTGGCGCGCAGGGTATCGGCCGGGCGGTCGTGGAGCAGTTGCTCGCTCTAGGCGCCGAGTGCTGGATCTGGGACCACAAGGTGGAGACGGGCGAGGCGGCCGTCGCGGAGTTGTCGGTCGCCGGCGCCCCGGTGCACTTCCAGCGGGTGGACGTCAGCGATGCCGAGGCGGTACGCATCGCGATGGAGGAGCTGGTCTCCTCGGCCGGATCGCTCGACGTGCTGGTGACCTCCGCCGGGACCGCGTTGCACGGGTCCTCCCTGGACGTCGAGCCGGCTGCCTGGCAGCGGGTGCTCGACGTGAACACGAACGGGACCTTCTGGTGCGCCCGTGAGGCCGCCCGACGGATGAGGCCGGGTGCGAGCATCGTCGCCATCGGATCCATCAGCGGAGAGGTCAGCAACACCCCTCAGGCGCAGACCGCCTACAACGCCTCCAAGGGCGCGGTTCACGTCATGGTCAGGTGCCTGGGTGTTGAGCTTGCAGAGCGAGGCGTCCGCGTCAACGCCGTCGCGCCGGGATTCGTCGACACCGAGCTGCTCGGCGGTGTGCCCGAGGGATGGCGCCAGCGCTGGGAGCAGATGACGCCTATGGGCCGGCTCGCGCAGCCACGGGAGGTGGCCTCCGTTGTGGCGTTCCTCGCCAGCGACGCCGCGTCGTACATGACGGGAGCGGTCGTGCCCGTGGACGGTGGCTACCTGGCATGGTGACCCAGCAGGCAGCGGAGCGGCGTCCCACCGAGGCCGCACCCGTGGTGGTGGAGGCGGTCGGCATCACCAAGTCCTTCGGTGGTGTGCCCGTCCTCAAGGGCGTGGACCTGGTGCTCAGACGGGGCGAGGTCACAGCACTGGCCGGCGAGAACGGCGCCGGCAAGTCGACTCTGATCAAGATCATCGCCGGCCAGGTGCGCCCCGACGAAGGTCAGGTCGACATCGAGGGTGGGCTCCGGCCGACCAGTATTCGCGCGGCACACGCGGCCGGAGTCGCCATCGTGCCGCAGGAGCTCGCCCCCGTCCTCGACCTCACGGTGTACGAGAACGTCTTCCTCGGTCGGGAGCTGAGGACTGCCATCGGCACGCTCGACCGGCGCCGCATGCGCGCGGAGGCCAGGCGGATGCTGGCGGAGTTCGACGTGGACATCGACGTCACCGCGCGCATGCGCACACTGAGCGTGGCGCTCCAACAGATCGTGGAGATCGTCAAGAACACCGGGTCCGGAGCGAAGGTGTTGCTGCTCGACGAGCCGACCTCGGCCATCTCCGAGCGCGAGATCGACCGGTTGTACGCGGTGGTGAACCGGCTGCGCGAGCGAGGCGTCTCGATGATCTACACGACGCACAAGATGGCCGAGATGCGGGCGCTGGCGGATCGCGTCGTGGTGCTTCGCGACGGCATGGTCACCCGCGACGACCGGATGACCGAGATCAGCGACGACGAGATCGTCAACGCGATGATCGGCCGCGAGCTCGGACAGCTCTTCCCAGCCCGCTCGACGCCCCGTACGGAACCGGTTCTCCGCGTGCGAGACGTGCAGGTGCGTCGAGGGGACCCGGCCGTGTCGCTCGACGTACACCCCGGCGAGGTCGTCGCACTGGCAGGTCTAGTGGGAGCCGGACGCACCGAGCTGCTGGAGAGCCTCGTCGGCGCGCGGCCTCGTGCTGCCGGATCGGTCGAGGTCGACGGGTCGCCGGTCCGGCGCGGCAACGTACGCGCCGCCATCGCCGCGGGGATGGCGATCGTCCCGGAGGACCGTAAGGTCGGCGGGCTCGTGCTCAGCCAGTCCGTCGAGGACAACCTCGCCCTGCCACACCTGCGCGCCTTCTCCAGCGCCAGCTGGCTGCGCCGCGGTCGAGTCCGGCGCTCCGCGGACGAGGTGATGAGGACGGTGGGGCTTCGGTCAGCGGTGAAGAACCCGCTGGTCGGCCACCTGTCCGGGGGCAACCAGCAGAAGGTCGTCCTCGGCAAGTGGCTCGCGGGCGAGGTGAAGGTCCTGCTGTTGGACGAGCCGACCCGCGGCGTCGACGTCGGCGCACGCGGCGAGCTCTACCGGGTCATCGCCGATCTCGCCCGCGACGGGCTCGCGGTCCTGATGGCGTCCTCCGACATGACGGAGGTCCTGGGACTGGCCCACCGCGTGCTCGTCGTCCGTGAGTTCGGCGTCGTCGGTGAGCTCGGGACCGCCGAGATCCAGGCGCCCGATGCCCAGGACCGCATCTTCCGACTTGCCTCAGGACTCAACGCGAGGAGCGACTCATGAACAACGGCGCACGATCAGCACCGGCCCTCGATCCGGCCCCCGCCGGCGGCAGCGCCACCCTGCTGGTCGCCGAGGGCCCCAGCCGCAGGGACATGATCACCAACCTGCTCGTCCGCAACGTGATGGTGGTGATCGTCCTGCTCGCGGCGGCCTACTTCTGGTCGGAGAACTCCCGATTCGTCTCGACCGCCAATCTGCAGACCATCCTGATCGCCGCCGCGCCGTTCGCCCTCATCGCCTTCGGCCAGACCCTGGTCATCCTGACCGGCGGGATCGACCTCTCCGTGGGCTCGGTGATCGCGCTCAGCGCCATGGCGGCGTCCTGGGTCGTCATGCATGGCAACGGCTCGATCACCACCGCCTTCATCACAGCGGTGCTCGTCGGCCTCGCTGTCGGGGCGGTCAACGGGGTCCTCGTGGCGGTGGCCAACGTACCGCCGTTCGTGGCGACGCTCGCCACTCTCACTGCCGCGTCGGGCATGGCTTACGCGGTGGGTGGCGGTGCCCCGATCACCGGTCTCCCCGGAAGCTACGGGGACATCGCGAACACCAAGCTGCTCGGGTTCCAGATCCCGGTGTGGGTCGCCGTGATCGGCCTGGTGCTCCTTGCCCTCGTGATCCGCCGCACCACCTTCGGCACCCGCATCTACGCCGTCGGCGGAAACCCCACGGCGGCGCAGATCGCCGGCATCAACGTCCGGCTGGTCCTCTTCTCCGTCTATGCGATCTCCGGTCTCCTCGCGGGGCTCTCCGGCATCCTGCTCTCCTCCCGCGTGCAGAGCGCTGCGCCCGGCCTGGGCGCCGGTTACGAGCTGGACGCCATCGCCGCGGTCGTCATCGGCGGGGCGAGCCTCGCCGGGGGGCGCGGGACCATCTGGGGAACCGCCATCGGCCTGCTGCTGATCCAGCTCCTCAACAACGGGCTCGACATCATGCTCGTCCCCAGCTACTGGCAGGACGTCATCATCGGCGCTCTCATCGCCATGGCCGTCGCCATTGACGTCCTGGCCTCCAGACGACTTCCCTAACCGCCGCCACCACACCCGAATCGAAGTCCCCGACGCCGCCCGCCGGCGCTCGGTCGACCAGTGCTGCCCACCCACCCGGAGACCGGCGTCCGCCGGCTCCTCCCGAAAGGAACCCCAATCCCATGCGTCGTGTGAAGAAACTGGCCGCCTTGGCGGTCGCGTCGAGCGCCGTGCTCAGCCTCGCCGCGTGTGGCGGCAACGAATCCAACGCCGCCGACGCGGAGTTCCGCGTCGGAGTGACGGTCTACGGTCAGGGCAACTTCATCGCCCAGGGCCAAGAGGGCATGGAGGCCTACGCCGAGGCCAACAACATCGACCTGCTGTGGAACTCAGCCGACGGCGATGTGAACACCCAGGCCAGCCAGGTCGAGCAGATGATCACGGCCGGCGTGGACGCCATCATCATCGTGCCGGTCCAGTACGACTCGCTCGGCCCGCAGCTGCAGCAGGCCAAGGACGCCGGCATCCCGGTCGTCGCTGTGAACACGACGGTCAAGGACGCCGACCTGCTGACCACCAGCGTCGTGCCGGACGACAAGGCGGCCGGCGCCGGCAACGCCGAGATGTTGGCGGAGCACCTCGGCGGACAGGGCAACGTCGTCATCATGCAGTGCGTGCTGGGAAGCTCCTACGAGCTCGCTCGCACCGCCGGCATGGAGGAGACCTTCGCCAAGTACCCGGGCATCAAGATCCTCGCCAAGGGTGAGGCGGCCAACAACGGCCGCTCGGAGGCCGCCGCCCGGATGAAGAACTGGCTGACCGCCTTCGACGACATCGATGGGGTCGCCTCGTGCGGTGACGACCCGGGTCTCGGAGCCCTCCAGGCCATGACGGAGGCCGGCCGATCGATCCCGATCACCGGAGTGGACGGTGTGGCCGACGGCCTGCAGGCGATCAAGGACGGCGCGTTCGTCGGCACCATGCTCCAGCACGGTCGCGTCGAGCTGGCCACCGGTCTGGCGGTCACCTATCGGCTCCTCAAGGGCGAGGAGGTGCTGCCGGAGTACCCCTACGTGATGAAGAAGGTGACGGCCGAGAACGTCGACGCCTACTTCGAGCACGTCGTGACCGAGTCGGACGCCTTCCTCGAGACCTTGCCCGACCTGGTGGACGCCAACCTGGACGCCTGCACGTCGGCGGAGGCCTGCGACCTGTCCAACGAGAACCTCGCGGAGTGAGCGGGATGAGCGGTGCGGTCCTCGCGGGGGCGATCGCCCAGCGACGCCGTTCCGGGGTCCGTCGTGGTGGGGCTCCGCTATGAGCACCATCGGCACCGTGCTGGTCACCAGCCGGTCCTTCGGGTCCGGGGACTACGACGGCCGGAGTCGGTTGGAGTCGGCCGGACTCAGCCTGGCGACCGGCGCACCCGACCACGGGCTGCATTCGCTGGGTCCCGCGTTGGCCGTGGCCGAGGCGTGGATCGCCGGGACGGGACCTGTCACCGAGGAGCACCTCGCGGCGGCGCCCCGGCTGCGGCTGCTCGCGCGCTACGGCGTCGGCACCGACTCGGTCGACCTCGAGGCCGCTCGCCGTCGCGGCGTAGCGGTCACGAACACCCCGGGCGCGAACAGCGTGGCCGTCGCCGAGCATGCACTGAGCCTCATGCTCGCGGCCCTGCGCCGGGTGCCCTCGGGCGACCGCCGGGTCCGTGCTGGCCAGTGGCGGGTCGACCGGACCCGCGAGGTGGCAGCGCTGTGCGTGGGGATCGTGGGCGCGGGTCGGATCGGCCGCGAGTTCGCCGGCCGCGTCAGGGCCCTCGGCGCCTCGGTGCTGGCCTACGACCCGTTCCTGGCACCCGGGGCCCTCCGGGCCGCTGGCCTACAACCCGCCTCCCTTCAGGAGCTGGCGGACCGCTGCGACGTGGTGTCGCTGCACGCACCCGGCTCGGGCGTCATCCTCGACCGGGCCTGGCTCGCCTCCGCCCGTCGGCGGCCGATCGTGGTCAACACCGCCCGGGCGGTGCTTGTCGACGAGGAGGCCATGGCGCAGGCACTCGCCGAGGGATTGGTCGAGGCCTACGCCGCCGACACGCTCTCCACCGAGGGCGCGGGTGCAACGGTCTCGCCGCTGCTCAGCGCGGCACTCGCCGAGCGCACGATCGTCACGCCGCACGCCGCCGCCCAGACCGTCGGCGCCGTCGACGCCATGACGCGCGGCACCACCGAGGCCGTGCTCGCCTTCGCCGCCGGACTCCCGCTCCCGAACGTGGTCATCGCACCACCCGACCGGACAGGTTCACCCGCATGACCGAGCAGCAGACCACCCGTGCCGAGCGTGTGGCCACGCTCCAGGCGGCCGGGGTCATCGCCGTCCTCCGTGCACCGTCCGCTGAGCACGCCGTCACAGCGACGGCCGCCCTCGTGGCCGGCGGGGTGCGCGGCATCGAGATCACCTACAGCACCCCGGGCGCGCCGGAGGCGATCCGCGAGATCGCCGACACCTGGGGTGCCACGGTCCTGGTTGGCGCCGGCACCGTGCTCACCGAGCCACAGGCCCACGCGGCCGCAGCCGCGGGCGCTCGCTTCCTGGTGAGCCCGGGCAACGACCCGGGACTGGCTCCGGTCCTGCGGCGGACCGGACTCACCGTGTGTCTCGGTGCGCTCACCCCGAGCGAGGTGATGGCGGCCGACCGGGCGGGCGCCGACGTCGTCAAGGTGTTCCCCTCCTCGTTGGGAGGACCGAGATACCTCAAGGCGCTGCGCGATCCGTTCCCGTCTGTCCCGCTGATGCCGACCGGTGGCGTGACTCCGGCCAACCTCGGCGAGTGGCTGGCCGCCGGCGCGGTGGCAGTCGGTGCCGGCGGCGACCTGTGCCCGCCCGCGGCTCTCGCCGCGGGTGACTGGCACGAGGTGGAGGCCCGAGCGCGAGCCTTCAGTGACGCACTGAGCGCAGCGCGGGAGGCGGCGGCATGAGCTCACCGGCCGGTCAGCACATGGGGTTCGTCGGGGTGACCACGAGCTCGTCCTCGATCATGCGGGTCTTCCCGGTGTGGGCCGAGGCACTCGGGCTCCCGACCCGCTCGCTGGTGGGGCACGACGTGGCACCCGGGTCGGCTCCGGAGGTCTACCGGGAGCTGCTGGGCCGGATGGCAGCGGATCCCGACCATGTGGGCGCACTCGTCACCACGCACAAGATCGCCGTCTACCGCAGCTGCCGCGACATGTTCGCCGAGGTCGACGACCTGGCTCGCACCTTCGGTGAGATCTCGTCGATCGCCAAGCGCGACGGACGGCTGGTCGGTGCAGCGAAGGATCCGATCACAGCTCGACTCGCGTTGGAGGAGTTCCTGCCGCCCGACCACTTCCGGCGCACAGGTGGGGACGCGTTGGTCCTCGGGTCAGGCGGTGCCGGGTGCGCGCTCACCTACACCCTGGCGACCGGGCAGGATCAGCCGGGGAGGATCGTCTGCACGGCGATCGACGAGAGGAGCCTGCGGCACCACCGCGAGCTGCACGAGCGCGGCGGCGTGGACCCCGCACGCGTGCGCTATCTGCTCACGAGTGGCCCCGACGACGTCGACGCGGTGCTCGGCTCGCTCGCCCCGGGAAGCCTGGTGGTCAACGCCACGGGCATGGGCAAGGACCTCCCCGGATCTCCCGTCAGTGATGCGGCCCGCTTCCCGGAGGACGGTGTCGTGTGGGAGTTCAACTATCGCGGCACCCTCGAGTTCCTCCACCAGGCACGCGCCCAGCAGGGCGAGCGGAGGCTGTCGGTGCACGACGGATGGCGGTATTTCATCCACGGGTGGACGCAGGTGATCGCCGACGTCTTCCAAATCCCGATGCCTTCGGCCACCGTCGACGAGCTGGCCGGGTTGGCGGCCGCCGCGCGATGACGACAACTCGAGCATCGGCCCGAGGTTTCGCCCGCACGGTCCTCGGCGAGGTCGCCGCGGCCTCGTTGGGCCGGGTCGATTACCACGAGCACCTCTTTCAGGCCACCCCGCTCCTACCGGGCGACGAGCTGGACGACGAGCGCCGTAGCGCGGACGAAGCCGGTTCACTGCGTGCGTCGGGTTTCGACGCGATGATCGACGCGACGCCGACCGCCCTCGGCCGGCGGCCCCGGGCGCTGCAGCGGATCAGCCGCGACACCGGGCTCGCTGTCGTTGCGACGACGGGGGCCCACCGCGAGGAGCATTATCCGCCCGGACACTGGATTCGCTCGTTGTCCGAGGAGGAGCTCGCGGCCAGGTTCGCCGCCGACGTCCTGCTCGGGCTGCCCGAGCGGGACAGCGCCGAGCCGCAACCTGCTACCGGGGTCCGGGCCGGGGTGGTCAAGGCCGGCCTCGGGTACTGGCGGATCAGCAGCTGGGAGCGCCGCGTCCTCGCCGCGGTGGCCGCGACCCACCACCGGACCGGCGTGCCGATCATGGTGCATCTGGAGGCCGGGAGCGCGGCCCTCGAGGTCCTCGAAGTGCTGGTCGCGGACGGCGTTCCGAGCGACGCGGTCGCGCTGGCCCATGCCGACCGCAACCCGGATCCCGGGCTGCACGCCGAGATCGCCGCCGCCGGCGCCTACCTGGGCTACGACGGCTTCGCCCGCACTCGCGAGCGGCCCGATTCTGACCTGCTCACCTGCCTGGTCACGGCGGCCCAGGCCGGTGCGCGTGACCGGATCCTCGTCGGGGGCGATGTCGCCCGCAGCAGCCGATACCGCGCCTATGGGGGCATGCCGGGCCTGGCCTACCTCGGTGAGCGGATCGTTCCCCGCCTCGAAGCAGCCGGCGGACCGGAGCTGCTGCACGCGGTATTGCGCACCAACCCGCAGCAGTTCCTCGCACGGCTGCCGTCACCTGACCTCTCGCAGTCACCCGTGCCCCCGCACCCAGCCCAGACCAGGAGTACTGATGAGTGACCTCAACCTGAGAGCCCGAGTGGCCCCGGCTGACCCGGTGAAGCTCGTGCCGGACCCGACGACCGGGACGTTGACCGGCTCCAACGGCCGCTACGAGAAGCGGCTGACGGACCTGGAAGGTCTGTACCGGGACGAGGCCGCCTTCTTCGCCTCGCTGAAGGATGACGACGGCGCACCGGTCTATTGGGTCGAGTCCAGCGAGGTCGAGCCCGGCCCCGGAGGCCTCATCACCGGTATCAGCGTCCTCGAGCCGGGGCGCGTGGGCGCGGAGTACTACATGACCCGCGGACACCTGCACGCCGAGGCGGACCGATCGGAGGTCTACACCTGCGTTCACGGGCACGGCGTCATGCTGCTGGAGACCCTGGACGGCCGATCGGAGGCCGTCGAGCTGAGGGTGGGTGAGACCGTCTACGTTCCCGGCCACTGGATCCACCGAAGCGTGAACGTCGGGCAGGAGCGGTTCGCGACCGTCTTCGTCTACGCCGCCGACGCAGGGCAGGATTACGAGGTGATCCGAGAGGCGGGCGGCATGCGATCCCTGGTGGTCGCCGACGGTCAGGGGTGGACGACGGTCCCCAACCCGGACCACGTGGGCTACCGTGGCTGAGCGGACGGTGGTCGACGTCCGGAGGCTCCCTGCGTACGTCGACATCAGCTGCGTGCAGGCGTTCCACAGTCGCAGCGACATCGAGTCGCTGGCCACCACGGCGCGTGCCGGTGGTTTCGTGAGTGCGCACGTGCTGCCGCACTGGGTGCCGCTCGCGCGCGACCTGCTGGCCGGATCCGCGACGCTGGTCGGTGCGCCGGTGGGCTTCCCGGCGGGAGGGCACCAGACGGCGACCAAGCTCGCCGAGGCGGCCACGCTGCTGGAGGCCGGGGTCCAGGAGCTCGACGTGGTGGTCAACGTCGGACGGCTGCGGTCGGGGGAGACCGCCTACGTCGAGCAGGAGCTCGCAAGCGTCGTGGACCTGGTCGCCGGGACGATCCCGCTGCGGGCCATCCTCGAGGTCGGCCACCTCGACGACGCTCAGATCCGCGACGGGGTTCGCGCCGCGGTCGCTGCCGGAGTTCCCTGGGTGAAGTCCGGCACGGGCTGGTCGGGGGTGCCGACGACGGTCCGCCACGTCGAGGTGATGGCCGAGGCGAGCGCCGGCGAGGCGGAGCTGAAGGCGGCGGGCGGCATCCGCGACCTCGACACGGTCCGCGCCATGGTCGCCCTCGGCGTGACCCGCTTCGGCATGAACGCTCAGGTGGCCTCCGACCTGGCACGGGTTGCCGCCCACGAGGAGTGACCGGTGTCCGGAACCCGCGACGTCGTGCTGGCGCTCGACCTGGGCACAGGGGGGTGCAAGTCCTCGCTGTGGTCCATCGACGGCGTCCGACTGGCCGAGGCCGTGGTCGACTACCCCACCAGGCATCCACGGCCGGGCTGGAACGAACAGCGCCCGGCTGAGTGGTGGGCTGCGGTCGGGCGATCCGTGCAGCTGCTCACCCAGCAACCGGACGCCGCAGGTGCCCGGATCGGTGCCGTCGGGGTGTCGGGTCACAGTCTCGGCGCACTGCCGCTGGATGCGCACGGCGATCCGCTCGTCGAGGACACGCCGATCTGGTCCGACGTCCGCGCCTCGGCGCAGGCGGAGGAGTTCTTCGACCGGATGGGGAGCGACCACTGGTACGCGACCACCGGCAACGGGTTCGCGCCGGAGATGTACCCCCTGTTCAAGGCGATGTGGCTGCGGGCGGAGCACCCCGACCTGTGGGAGCGCACACGGGTGCTGATCGGCTCGAAGGACTGGATCAACTACCGGCTGACCGGGGAGCTCGCCACCGACCACTCCTACGCCTCCGGCACCGGCGTGTACGACCTGAACGCCCGACGGTACGACGGCGACCTGCTCGCCGCGGCGGAGCTGCCCGGGAGCCTCCTGCTGCCGCCGCGCCCGGCGACGAGCATCGTCGGCACCGTGCGGCGCGGACCGGCCGAGGAGCTGGGCATCCCGGTCGGTGTGCCGGTCGTCGCCGGCGGTGTCGACAACGCCTGCATGGCCCTCGGCGCGCGGTTGACCGCCGAGGGGAGGGTCTATGCGTCGCTGGGGTCGTCGAGCTGGATCACGGTGAGTGCGGCGAGGCCCGTCATCGACGTCGCGTCCCGCCCGTTCGTCTTCGAGCACGTGGTGCCCGGGCAGTACATCAGTGCGCTGTCGACGTTCAGCACCGGCACCACGTTGGCCTGGTTGCGCGCGCTCGTCGCTGCCGAGACGACGTTCGAGGAGCTCATCGACGAGGCGTGCCGCGCACCCCGCGGCGCGGCGGGGGTGCTCTTCCTGCCGATGCTGAGCGGAGGAACGCCCCTCGAGGGGGGTGGAGCGGTGCGCGGTGCGATCCAGGGGGTGACCCTGATGCACGACCGTCGCCATCTGGTGCGGGCCGCGATGGAGGGCATCGCGATGTCCCTGGGGCGCGCACTGCGACTCCTGGAGCAGCACGTACCCGCCGTCGAGGAGGTCCTCCTTGCTGGCGGCGGCGCGCAGCATCCCGCCTGGAACCAGATCTACGCCGACGTCTTCGGCCGCCCGGTCGTCCGCACGTCGGTGGGCCAGCAGGCGGCCGCACTCGGCGCCGCCGCGATCGCGCTCGTCGGGTGCGAGGCATGGTCCGACCTGACCGTCGCGGACGAGGCCCACGTCCTCGCCGAGCGGCTCGAACCGGACCCCGACGCGATCACCGACTACACGGCGATCGCACGGCGGTTCGACACGGCCGTACACCTCAACGCCCGTGGTTGACCGGCGCCCGCGGGTCCTGGCCCGGCGGGACCCGGCCCAGTGGCCGGCGGGCGGTCCGGCGCGAGAGGGAATGGGCAGCACGCGCTACCGTGTTCGGCCGTGAGCCTCCAGCGGGAGGCCGCTCCCTCCCCCACAGCACGACAGAAGGTCATTCGTGGCACACAAGTTGGTGATCGTCGAGTCTCCGGCGAAGGCCCGCACC
>JAPSKJ010000335.1 GCA_031177735.1 Nocardioides sp. | reverse complement strand
AAGGCCGAGAAGTGACAACATCCCCGGTTAACCGGGGATCCCGCCGGCAGGCCCGCGCCACCCCGCCGGTCGCCCCCTCACCGACCGGCTGGAAGACTGAGAGGCACGATCGGCGTCCCTCGGACGTTGTACCGTCGTCAGAACTACCGGTCTTTTAGTTCGAGAGAAGCTTGTGAAGCGTTTCTTCAAGGGTCCCTGGCTGTGGATCGTCGTCGCCGTCGTCGGCGTGCTCCTCGCCCTGCAGTACCTCGCCCCGAGCGGGGCGGGCGATGAGATCCCGACCTCCCAGATGGTGTCCTACATCGAGGACGGCGAGGTCGACGAGATCACGTTCGTCGACGGTGACCAGCAGATCAAGGCGACCCTCGACGACGGCGTCCGGGAGGACGGCGACACCGTCTCGACCTACTGGGTCGACGGTGCGCAGGAGTCGATCCTGGCCCTGGTCAAGGAGCAGGTCGACGCCGGCGAGATCGACAAGTACTCCAGCGAGGTCGCCCGCCCGAGCCTGCTCGGCTCGATCCTCAGCTTCCTGCTGCCCTTCGTGCTGATCGTGCTGCTCTTCCTGTTCCTGATGAACCAGGTGCAGGGTGGCGGTGGCCGCGGCGTCATGCAGTTCGCCAAGTCCAAGGCCAAGCTGATCACCAAGGACATGCCGAAGACGACGTTCGCCGACGTCGCCGGCGCCGAGGAGGCCGTGGAGGAGCTCCAGGAGATCAAGGAGTTCCTCCAGGAGCCCGCGAAGTTCCAGGCCGTCGGCGCCAAGATCCCCAAGGGCGTGCTGCTCTACGGCCAGCCCGGCACCGGTAAGACCCTCCTGGCGCGCGCCGTGGCGGGCGAGGCGGGCGTGCCGTTCTACTCCATCTCCGGCTCCGACTTCGTCGAGATGTTCGTCGGCGTCGGCGCCTCTCGTGTACGCGACCTGTTCGAGCAGGCCAAGGAGAACGCCCCCGCGATCGTCTTCATCGACGAGATCGACGCCGTCGGCCGGCACCGCGGCGCCGGCATGGGCGGCGGCCACGACGAGCGCGAGCAGACCCTCAACCAGCTCCTCGTCGAGATGGACGGTTTCGACGTCCGCGGTGGCGTCATCCTGATCGCGGCGACCAACCGCCCCGACGTGCTCGACCCGGCCCTGCTGCGCCCGGGCCGCTTCGACCGGCAGATCCAGGTCGACGCCCCCGACCTCAACGGCCGCCACCAGATCCTCAAGGTCCACTCCCGCGGCAAGCCGCTGGCCAGCGACATCGACCTGGTCGGCGTCGCGCGCCGCACCCCCGGCTTCTCCGGCGCCGACCTGGCCAACGTGCTCAACGAGGCGGCGCTGCTCACCGCGCGCAGCAACCAGAAGGTGATCACCGCCGAGGCGCTCGACGAGGCGATCGACCGCGTCATCGCCGGCCCGCAGCGGCGCACCCGCCTGATGAGCGACCAGGAGAAGCTCATCACGGCCTACCACGAGGGCGGCCACGCCCTGGTCGCCGCAGCGCTCCCGCACAACGACCCGGTCCACAAGGTGACGATCCTCCCGCGCGGCCGCGCGCTGGGTTACACGATGGTGCTGCCCGACGAGGACAAGTACTCCCAGCCCCGCTCGGAGATGCTCGACAAGCTCGCCTACATGCTGGGCGGCCGGGCGGCCGAGGAGCTGATCTTCCACGACCCGACCACCGGCGCCGGCAACGACATCGAGAAGGCCACCAACCTGGCCCGGGCGATGGTGACCCAGTACGGCATGACCGAGCGGCTGGGTGCCATCAAGCTCGGCGACTCCAACTCCG
This sequence comes from Nocardioides sp., assembly GCA_031177735.1. Taxonomy (GTDB): domain Bacteria; phylum Actinomycetota; class Actinomycetes; order Propionibacteriales; family Nocardioidaceae; genus Nocardioides. The sequence goes on along the minus strand of JAPSKJ010000335.1, from coordinate 1,526 downwards.
AGCCGTTCCTCGGCCGCGACCTCGGCCACGCCCGCAACTACTCCGAGCAGGTCGCCGCGGTCGTCGACGACGAGGTGAAGACCCTCCTGGCCACCGCGCACCAGGAGGCGTTCGACATCCTCGAGGAGAACCGCGACGTCCTCGACCGCCTCGTCTTGGAGCTGCTCGACAAGGAGACGCTCAACAAGGAGGAGATCGCGGAGATCTTCAAGCCGCTGCGGCGCCGTCCCCAGCGTCCGCCGTGGACCGGCTCACCCACGCGCAAGCCGTCGCAGATCCCCGCGGTCGAGATCCCGCAGGCGATCCGCGACCGGGCCTCCTCCAACGGCCACGCGCCGACCAGCGAGCCCGGCACCATCCTGACCCCGCCGGGAGCCGGTGGCGACGTCCACGGTGACCCAGGCCTCGGTGGCCCCGGCTCGATGCCCCAGCCGCCGAGCCCGCAGGGCTGACCAGACCCACGAGCGCTCGCCACGCCGGACGCACGGAAGAGGCACGGATGACCGACCCGATCGCGCTGCCCGAGCGCGAGATCCCCGACTTCGACCACGCGCGCGCCGAGGCGGCCGTCCGCGAGCTGCTGTTCGCGCTGGGAGAGGATCCCGACCGCGAGGGGCTGCGCGACACCCCGGCGCGGGTGGCTCGGGCCTACGCCGAGCTGACCGCCGGCCTGCGGATGCAGCCCGAGGACGTCCTCACCACCACCTTCGACCTCGGTCACGACGAGATGGTGCTGGTGCGCGACATCGAGCTGTGGTCGATGTGCGAGCACCACCTGGTGCCGTTCACCGGCGTGGCCCACGTCGGCTACATCCCGGCGGTCACCGGCAAGATCACCGGGCTCTCCAAGCTCGCCCGGCTGGTCGACGTCTACGCCAAGCGTCCGCAGGTGCAGGAGCGGCTGACCACCCAGGTCGCCGACGCCCTGGTGCGGATCCTCGAGGCGCGCGGCGTCATCGTCGTCATCGAGGCCGAGCACCTGTGCATGACCATGCGCGGGGTGAAGAAGGCCGGCGCCCGCACGATCACCTCCGCCGTCCGCGGCACGATGCTCAGCGACCCGAGCACGCGGGCCGAGGCGATGGCGCTGATCCACCGCAGGACCTGACCGCGCCCCCACCACGCCCGCTCCGCAGGTGCGCGCAGGAGCGGTAAGTTTCGCTCGTGCTTACCGCCCCCTCGCCCCCGCGCACGCTGGTGATGGGCGTCGTCAACGTCACTCCCGACTCCTTCTCCGACGGCGGCCGCTTCCTGGCGACCGACGACGCGGTCGCCCACGGCCGGCAGCTGCTGGCCGACGGGGCCGACATCCTCGACATCGGCGGTGAGTCCACCCGGCCCGGCGCGACCCGGCCGCTCGCCTCGGACGAGCTGGCCCGCGTCGTGCCCGTGATCGAGGAGCTCGCCGCGCTCGGCGCCGTGATCTCGGTCGACACCATGCGGGCCGAGGTCGCCGAGGCGGCCCTGACCGCGGGAGCGAGCGTCGTCAACGACGTCTCCGGTGGGCTCGCCGACCCGCGCATCCT
>JAPSKJ010000334.1 GCA_031177735.1 Nocardioides sp. | reverse complement strand
GAGATCGACGCCTCCCGCACGCTGCGCTCCTCGCTGCGCCGGATGGGCGAGCCGGGCGACCTCGCCTGGCGGCGCCGCGGCACGCGCCCGCGCCGGGTGGTGCTGCTGGTCGACGTGTCGGGCTCGATGAGCGGGTACGCCGACGCGTTGCTGCGCTTCGCGCACCGGATGGTGTCCGGCACGGCTGCGGGCAGCACAGAGGTCTTCACCGTCGGCACCCGGCTCACCCACCTCACCCGTGCGCTGCGCCAGCGTGACCCGGAGCGTGCGCTCGTCGCCGCCGGCGAGACGGTGCCGGACTGGTCGGGCGGCACCCGGCTCGGTGAGACGCTGCAGGTCTTCCTGGACCGGTGGGGCCGTCGCGGGCTGGCCCGCGGGGCGGTCGTCGTGGTGTTCAGCGACGGCTGGGAGCGCGGTAGCGCCGACCTGCTCGGCGAGCAGATGGGGCGGCTCCAGCGCGTCGCCCACCGGGTCGTCTGGGTGAACCCGCATCGCGGCAAGGCCGGCTACGAGCCGGTGCAGACCGGCGTGGTGGCCGCCCTGCCGCACGTCGACGACTTCCTCGCCGGCCACTCGCTGGCGACCTACACCGAGCTGCTGGAGGTGATCGCGCGTGCGTGAGGTGCTGCCCGAGCTGATGAAGTGGTGGGAGGCCGGGGAGACGATCGGCATGGGCACCGTGGTGGCGACCTTCCGCTCCGCCCCCCGGCCGCCCGGCGCCTCGATGCTGGTCGGACCCGCCGGCGAGGCGGTCGGCTCGGTCTCCGGCGGCTGCGTGGAGGGAGCGGTCTACGACCTGGCCACCTCGGTGGTCGAGTCCGGCCGGCCCGTGCTGGAGCGCTACGGCGTCTCCGACGATGACGCGTTCGCCGTCGGCCTGACCTGCGGCGGCATCCTCGACGTCTACGTCGAGAAGGTGTCCCAGGAGACCTTTCCCGAGCTCGGCGAGATCGCCGCCGACCTCGACGCCGGGCGGCCGGTCGCGGTGGCGACGATCATCGAGCACCCGTCGGCGGAGATGGTGGGCCGCCGGATGGTGGTGCGGCCGGACCGGACCGCCGGCTCGCTCGGCTCCCAGCGCATCGACGACGCCGTGCGTGACGACACCCTCGGGCTGCTCGCCTCCGGTCACGACGCCACGCTGACCTACGGGCCGCACGGCGAGCGCCGCGGCGAGGGCATGCGCGTCTTCGTCTGGGCGATGGCCCCCAAGCCGCGGATGCTGGTCTTCGGAGCCATCGACTTCGCCGCAGCCGTCGCCCGGGTCGGCTCGTTCCTCGGCTACCACGTCACCGTGTGCGACGCCCGGCCGGTCTTCGCGACCGCCTCGCGGTTCCCCGAGGCCGACGACGTGATCGTCGACTGGCCGCACCGTTACCTCGCCGCCGAGGTGGAGGAGGGCCGCATCGACGGCCGCACCGTCATCGCGGTGCTCACCCACGATCCCAAGTTCGACGTGCCGCTGCTCGAGGTCGCACTGCGGCTGCCCGACGTCGCCTACGTCGGGGCGATGGGGTCGCGGCGCACCCACGAGGACAGGCTCGCTCGGCTTCGCGAGGCCGGCCTGACCGACGCCGAGATCGCGCGGCTCTCCTCGCCGATCGGCCTCGACCTGGGCGCCCGCACTCCCGAAGAGACCGCCATCTCCATCGCCGCCGAGATCATCGCCGGCCGCTGGGGCGGCACCGGCGAGCCGCTCGCCGCCACCTCCGGCCGCATCCACGGGGACTGACCGGTGCCGCCGAGCAGTGGATGGGTGCGGGCGCTGGCGGTGGTGCCGCTGCTCCTCGGCGCCGCCTGCACCAGCCAGGAGTCGGATGACCCCGACGCGGCCGCGCCAGCCTCGCCGACCGCCTCGGCCACCGTCGGAACCCCGGGCGCGACGGCAGCGACCCCCGAGCCGACGGCGGTCACCCCAGACCCGACGGGCGAGGCGCCCGAGTCGGCGGAGGAGCCGGCCGAGGTGCCGCTGCCGCCGGTGGTCAACCCCGTCTCGCTCCCGGCGCTGATGCAGGAGGAGTTCACCGGCAGCCGGCTGCGGACAATGAGCGTGCTCGGCGAGGCCGAGACCTACACCCGCTCGCAGGTGATCTACCGCTCGGGTGGCGTGCGGGTCAGCGGCGTACTCCTGCGGCCCAAGGGGCGCGGGCCCTTCCCGGCGGTCGTGCTCAACCACGGCCACATCGAGCCGTCGATCTACGTCACCGGTCAGGGGCTGGCCCGCGAGCAGGAGCGGTTGGTCACCGAGGGATACGTCGTCCTGCACACCGACTACCGCGGCCACGCCGCCTCCGACCCGGCCGCGGAGGACACCGTCGCGGTCGCCACCCGGCTGGGCTACATCCGGGACTCGATCAACGCGGTGAAGTCGCTGGAGCGGGAGCCCTACGTCGACCGGGAGAGGATCGCGATGCTCGGCCGGTCGATGGGCGGTGGCGTGACCCTGGGGGCGCTGGTGGCCCAGCCCGGGCTGGTCGACGCGGCGATCGTCTACGCATCGGTCAGCTCCGACCACATCGACAACATGCGCCGCTGGCAGGAGCCCGAGCAGCCAGGGGCGACCCGCCGGCTCTACCGCGAGGCCGGCGCGGGGGAGTCCTTCGAGGAGTTCTACGCCGGGTTGTCGCCGCGCACCTACGTCGACCGCATCACCGAACCGGTGCTGATGTTCCACGGCACCAGCGACGACTCCTGCCCGGTGGCCTGGTCGCGCACCACCCATCGCGCGCTGCGTGATGCCGGCGTGGACAGCCGCCTCGTCGTCTACCCCGGCGAGGAGCACGCCTTCGTGCCGCGGTGGGAGGACTCCATCCGTGCCACGCTGCGCTTCCTGGACCAGCACCTGGCCTGACCCTCCCTCGATGGGTGACGTGCGTCACGGCCGGTGTTACGTTGCTGGCGGCTCGGACCGACGCCGACGAGACCTGGGGGGTGGGCATGCCAGGAAGCGAGCTCAGCGACCGTCGCCTGGAGGCCGTGCGGGCGTGGACGGCGTTCGTGCAGGACGGTGGGGGAGAGCCGCTGGTGCGGCCGGAGATCCTGACCAGCTGGCGCCGATCGGGTGCGGCGGTCAGGCCTGACGTGACCGAGGCGCCCCTGGCCGACGAGGCCGACACCCAGGCGTACTGGTCGAGCTCGCCGCTGCAGGTGGCGGTCGAGCGCGTCGAGGAGGACCTGCGGCGTACCGCCGAGGACGGCGACCTGGTCATCGCGGTCACCGACCCCGACACCCGCATCCTGTGGACCTACGGCGGTCGGGTGATGCGCCGGCGGGCCGAGACGGTCAACTTCGTGCCCGGCGGCCGTTGGGACG
>JAPSKJ010000333.1 GCA_031177735.1 Nocardioides sp. | reverse complement strand
AAGCTCGCCAAGGCGGTCGCCCCCGCGTTGCGCGCGCTGGCGGACGAGTTCGAGCTCTAGGCCTCGCCACGGGGGCGCGGGGGCTGCATGCTCATCAAGGTGTGCAGCCGAATGTGCACCTCCCTGGCGGAACTCCGCGAGGGAGGTGTCAGCTCGTCTGCATACCTTGACGGGCATCCGCCGGAGTACGCCGCCCGCGCGCTGAGGCCAGCACCAGCACCGCCCACGCGGCGAGTGCGGCGCACGCGACGCCCAGGCCGAGGTGCGCGTTGAGCGGCAGCGCGATGCCGACGAAGCCGCCCACCACCCAGGCGAGCTGGAGGGTGGTGTCGGAGCGGGCGAAGGCGGAGGCCTGCACCTGCTCGGGCACCTCGCGCTGGATGGTCGAGTCCAGGGAGAACTTCGCCAGCGACTGGCCGAGGCCCGCCACCAGGCCGATCAGCGCCAGGGTCACGACGTTGTAGAGCAGGGCTGCGACGAGCGCGGCGACCGCGTCGACCAGCACCACGAACGTCACCACGTGGGTGGGGTTGATCCGCTTGAGCAGCGAGGCGGCCAGCACGCCGATGAAGTTGCCCACGCCGGCGGCACCGGCGACCAGGCCGATGAGCAGCGTCGAGCTCCAGCCACCGATGGGGTGCTCCTGCAGCAGGAACGCCATGAACATCAGCAGGAAGCCCGAGAGCCACCTCGGCCCGCAGTTGGCGCGCAGGGCGAACGCCACCGACGGCGGGATCCGCATCCGCATCCCGCCGCGCGGTCCGGTGCCCGACTCCTCGCGCCAGGTCAGCGAGCCCTCACCGGCGCTCGAGTCGACCTGTGCGGGCAGGCGGATCGCGGCGATGGTGGCCAGCACGAACAGCACGAAGCCCCAGCGCAGCACCCACTCCGGGCCGACCAGCGAGGCCAGCCCCGCGATCGGGGCCGAGACCGCGACACCGAAGGTGCCCGACATCGAGACCCGACCGTTGGCCTTGACCAGGGTGAGGTCCTCGGGGAGCAGCCGCGGCACGGCGGCGGCGCGGGTGACGCCGTACGCCTTGGACGCCACCAGCACGCCCAGTGCGGCCGGGAACATCGCCGCGGACCCGTCGGCCAGCGCTCCGGCGAGCACCCAGCACAGGAAGGCGCGGATCGCCATCGTGGCGCCGATCGCCCACCGCCGACCGTGGGCGAAGCGGTCGAGGAAGGGGCCGATGAGCGGCGCCACGATCGCGAACGGCAGCATGGTCAGGGCGAGGAAGAGGGCGACGTTCTCGCGGGAGCTGTTGCCGTCGGTCGGCACCTGGAAGAACAGCGATCCGGCCAGCGAGATCGCCACGGCAGCGTCACCCGCGGTGTTGCACGCGTGCATCTCGAAGAGCCGGTTGAGGCCGGAGGCGCCGGCGCCCTGGGCGTCGGCCGCCCGGCGGGTCTGCCGCACGGCGTACCGCCCGGCCGAGCCGACGCCGCGAGCAGCGCCCGCGAGTCCACGACCGACCGCACGGGCGCGCCCACGGCCGCTGGCCGACCGCCCGGCGTCGGGCTCGGCGGCGAGGTCGGGGTCGGGCATGGCCCCATCCTGCCCGAGCCCGCCCACCCGAACGGGACGGCCTCGGCCGACGGCCGGGAGCCGTGCGAGGATGTGCCCCGTGATCACGACCCTGACCGACACCGTGACCGCTGGCCCCGACGCGTCCGACCTGGCGGCTGCCGCCGTCGACGCCGCCCGCGCCGCGCTGGTCGAGGAGGTCGGCGCCGGCCAGGTCGGCGAGCACCTGGGCCACGTCGTCGAGGGTGCGTTCGTCGCCACCCACCTGTTCGGCTGCACCTCCGCCGGCTACGTCGGCTGGCGGTGGGCGGTCACCGTCGCGCACGTGCCCGGGTCCGACCGGCCGACCATCGACGAGGTGGTGCTCCTGCCGGGCGACGACGCGATCGTGGCCCCGCCGTGGGTGCCCTACCGCGAGCGGATCCAGCCGGGCGACCTCTCGCCGGGCGACCTGCTGCCCGTCTCCGACGACGACCCGCGGCTCGTCCCGACCTACGCCTTCGGCGACGACCCGCTCGACGCCGACGCCAAGGCGCAGGTGCGCCAGGTCGCCAAGGACCTCGGCCTCGGCCGGGTCCGCACCCTGGGACAGGCCGGGTTCGACCTCGCCGCCGAGCGGTGGTACGCCGGCGCCGGTGGCCCCGCTGCCCCGATCGCACAGGCGGCCCCCGACCACTGCTACAGCTGCGGGTTCCTGATGCGGATCGCCGGCCCGCTCTCGGAGTACTTCGGCGTCTGCGCCAACGGCGACGCCAACGACGACGGCCGCATCGTCAGCCTCGACCACGGGTGCGGCGCCCACTCCGAGGTGCGCCTGGCCAAGCGGCACGAGCCGCAGCCGCTGCCCGAGCCGGTCGTCGACGACCTGTCCTACGCCGACATCGACACCTTCTGAGCGATCGGCTCTTCGCAAGGGCGGGTGGGCCCGCGTCCCGCGGCCGCGGGCGCCTCGCTCAGTCGCCGACCGCGTGCCCGTGGACCGGCCCGGGCAGCGGGTCCCGTGCCGCGGAGAGCAGCCAGACGGCGTACTCCTCGCTGGGCGGGTGCAGCTCGTAGGTGCCGAAGCGTGCGTCGATGAGCAGCCCGGCGGCTTCCGCGTCGGCGACGAACTCCTCGGGCCGGTAGCGGCGCGCCGACTCCGGCCCGCCGACGAGGTGGAAGCCGGCCAGGATCCGGCCACCGGGTGCCAGCAGCTCGCGGAGCCGGGCGAGCACGGCCCGCTCGGTGTCCTCGGCGAGGAACACGAGCACGTTGCCGACGCAGACGATCACGTCGAAGGCGCTCGGCCCGCCGTGTGCCTCGAGCAGCTCGGGGGTGAGCGCGAGGATGTCGGTGGGCACCACCCTCAGGCCGGGGTACGTCGCCGCTGCCTGCGCGACGAGCGCCGGATCCGGCTCGGCGGCGATCACCTGGTGGCCCCGGGCGGCCAGGGCGGCGGCCACTCGACCCATCCCGGCACCCGCGTCGAGGATGCGGGCACCACGCGGCGCGATCGCGTCGGCGAGGCGCGCCTCACCCTCGACGTCGACGCCCGCGGCGACGAGCTGCGCGAAGCGCTGGCCGTAACCCGCGACGGCCTCGCCGGCGAGCTCCCAGCGGGTCGGTCCGCTCATGCGTCGTGGTCGCGGTGCGCCCGGCGCCGGCAGTACTCCAGTCCGAACAACCCGAGCCCGAAGCCGGCCAGGCAGGTCCACAGCCACCATCCACGGCCGTCCTCGGCGAGCCGGCCGTAGAACGGCAGCAGCGCCACGAACGCCACCCCCCACAGCGCGGTGCCGACCGCCACGGCCTTGAGGCCGTCGACGTCCAGTGGCTCCACCTCGGCGA
>JAPSKJ010000332.1 GCA_031177735.1 Nocardioides sp. | reverse complement strand
GGCGTGTCCTCGTGCTCCCACGTGACACCCTCCCGGATCACCCGAGCCGGCGTGCCGGCGACGGCCGTGTGCGCGGCGACCTTCTGGCCCCGGACCAGGGAGCGAGCGCCGACGACGGCGCCCTCACCGATCTCGACATCACCGGTCACGACGGTGTCGCGGCCCAGCCAGACGTGCCGGCCCAGCCGGATGTGCGCTCCGAAGGGGTTCAGTCGTGCGCCGGTCCCGAGGTCGACGAGCTTGTGCATGTCATCGGTTGCGATGTAGGCGTTGGCCGCCCAGAGCTGGTCCGGCTCGGCGAAGACGGAGCCGCCGTTGCGCGCGTCGACCATCGCCCGCGAGGTGGCGATGACGCCGCTGGTGAGCACGACGCTGGAGTCACCGCCGCAGTAGATCTCCCCCGCTGACAGATGGCTGTCGGGTCCGACGAACACGGTCGCGTCGTCGCCGCCCACGAGGAGCGATGACAGGGTGTCCAACCCGGTCGCGACGACGATCAGCGCCCGGCGGAACGGATAGGTCACCAGCAGGTCGACCAGCCGTGCCGGCAGGTCGAGTCCGTCACGCAGGTAGAGCGCGTTGTCCAGGTCGGCCCACCATGCCGGCAAGGGCGCGGTGACCTCGCGCAGCGCGAGTGAAGGGAGTACGCCGGCATCGAGCCCGGTCGCGAGCAGCCGGCCCCGGTGGGCGTCGGTGAGCGGCGCGTCGCGCGTCCAGGGCATGTCGCTGATTCTCGCACCGCCGTCCGGGAACCTCCGGGGTATGACGCGCAACGACGACGACCCTCCGAGCACCCACGACCGTCGCGAGACCCCGACCGAGCGGCAGGACCGGCTGTGGGGGGACATCCTGCAGGAGCTGCGCGTCATGCAGACCGGAGCGCAGCTGACTTCCGGCTTCCTGCTGACGCTCCCCTTCCAGTCCACCTTCGAGGACCTGAGCCGCACCGACAAGGTGATCTACCTCGTCCTCGTGTGCCTCTCCCTGCTCATCACCGGTCTGGTGATCACCGCGGTGGCCGTGCACCAGCGGTTGTCCGGGCGCCGGATGAAGGAGCGCGTCGTCGCGACCGGCCGCACCGTCGTCCGCACGGTCATCTACGCGCTGGCGCTGCTCATCGTCGGCATCGCGGTCTTCACCTTCGACATCGTCGTGGGCGGGATCGCCGCGTGGATCGTCGGCGCCGCCGCCGGCTTCGTCCTGCTGGTGCTGCTCGTCGTGGTGCCGCGGACGCTGGTGCACATCGACAAGCCCGAAGCCAGGACCTGAGCCTCAGCCGCGCAGCCGCGGGAGGATCTCCTCGCCGTAGAGCCGGAGGAACTTCTCCTGGTCCGGACCGGGAGCGTGGAAGACCAGGTGCGTGAAGCCCAGGTCGAGGTACTCACGGATCCGTTCGACGTGCTCGTCGGGGTCGGTCGAGACGATGAACCGCTTGGCGGTCGCCTCCACAGGGAGCTCGTCGGCCAGCCGCTGCATCTCGACCGGGTCCTCGACGGAGTGCTTCTGCTCCGGCGAGAGGCCGAGGGCGCCCCAGAACCGGGTGGCCTGCATCGCCTCCTCCAGGGAGTGGTCGAAGGAGACCTTCACCTCGATCATCATGTCGAGATCCGCAGGCTGCCGCCCGGAGAGCGAGATGCCTTCCCGGACCGCAGGCAGGAGCGTGTCGGTGTAGAGCTCACGGCCCTTGCCGGAGGTGGTGATGTACCCGTCGCCCGAGCGGCCGGCGTACTTCGTCGCGGCGGGGCCGGAGCCCGCGAGGTAGATCGGGACAGGCGTCTCGGGACGGTCGTAGATCGTGGCCCGGTCGAGCTTGTAGTAGTCGCCCTCGAAGGTGACCCTCTCCTCGCTCCACAGGGTCTTGATGATCCGCACCGCCTCGCGGAAGCGGGCGAACCGCTCCTTGCCCTCGGGCCACTCGATGCCCAGCGGCACCTCGTTCAGCGACTCACCGGTGCCCATCCCGAGGATCACGCGGCCGGGATAGAGGCAGCCGAGGGTGGCGAACGCCTGGGCGACGATCGCCGGGTGGTAGCGGAAGGTCGGCGTGAGCACCGAGGTGCCCATCACGATCCGCGAGGTGCTGGCGCCCAAGGCGCCGAGCCAGGTCATCGAGAAGGGTGCGTGGCCACCGTCGTGCCGCCAGGGCTGGAGGTGGTCGGAGACGAACACCGAGTCGAAGCCGCACTCCTCCGCGACGATCCCGTAGCGCAGCAGCTCCTGCGGGGCGAACTGCTCGTTGGATGCCTTGTAACCGAACCGGATCTCTGTCACGGACTCAGCATGTCACTGCGGCGCCCAGGCGCTAGGTTCTGGTCTCGTGAAGCTCTCCACAGCACTGCAGTACGGCGGGAACCCCCGGGAGGCGGCCGACCAGGTGGTCGCCCTGGAGAAGGCCGGGCTCGACCAGGTCTGGCTGGCGGAGGCCTACGGCTTCGACTCCCCCACGCTCGCGGGCTACCTCGCCGCGAAGACCGAGACGGTGGAGATCTGTTTCGGCATCCTCAACATCTACTCCCGCACGCCGGGTGCCCTGCTGCAGACCGCAGCCGGGCTCGACAACGTCTCCGGCGGCCGCGCCGTCCTCGGGCTGGGCGCGAGCGGGCCTCAGGTGATCGAGGGCTTCCACGGGCTTCCCTACGACCGGCCGCTGGCCCGGACCCGCGAGATCGTCGACATCCTGCGCGCTGGCCTGCGCCGTGAGCCGTTGCAGCACGACGGCCTCTACACCCTGCCGCTGCCGGCCGACCAGGGCCTCGGGCTGGGCAAGGCGCTGAAGCTGCTCAACCGCCCCGAGCGGGCCGACGTGCCGATCTGGATCGCCGCGCTCGGCGACAAGAACGTCGCACTCACCGCCGAGGTGGCCGACGGCTGGCTGCCCATCCTGTTCCACCCCGACAAGGCGCGCACGGTGTGGGGCGAGACGATCGCGAAGGGCACCGCGAAGCGCTCACCCGACCTCGGTCCGCTGCAGATCGCCGCCGGCGGCATGCTCGCGATCGGCGAGGGCCCCGAGACCAAGCAGCTGCTCGACTTCGCCCGGCCCTACTTCGCGCTGTACGTCGGCGGGATGGGCGCGCGCGGCAAGAACTTCTACAACACGCTGGCGTGCGAGTACGGCTACGAGAAGGAGGCGAAGGAGATCCAGGACCTCTACCTCGAGGGCAAGAAGGACGAGGCCGCCGCCAAGGTGCCGCTGGAGTGGCTCGAGGCGGCCAACCTGGTGGGTCCGGAGTCCTACGTCAAGGAGCGCATCGCCGCCTTCGCGGAGGCCGGCGTCACCTCGCTGCAGGTCACCCCCGTCGCCCCGGACCCGGTCGCGACGATCGCTCAGGTCAAGGAGTGGCTGCCGACAAGCTGACG
>JAPSKJ010000331.1 GCA_031177735.1 Nocardioides sp. | reverse complement strand
GCGGCCGGGTCAGGGATCCACGCCGTGGTCGACCGACAGCAGGTCGGCGATGACGCCGGTGGCGGCCACCAGCCCGGCCGCGGCGGCGGTGAGGACCGCGGCCGGCGGCAACGGGAAGGCGGAGGCGTGGGCGCTGTCGCCGGCGGCGTACACGCCGGGGAGGCTGGTGCGTCCCATCGGGTCCACGCGGATGCCGCCGGAGGGGTTGAGCTCGAGCTCGAGCTGCTCGGCGAAGGGTGCCGCCTGCTCGCCGGTGGTGCCGATGAAGACGCCGGCGACCTCCTCCGCCGGCCCGTCGGCGAGGGTGACCCGGCAGCCGGAGCCGGTGCGCTCGAAGCCCTCGACGCGCTCGGTGCGCACCTCGATGCCGGCCGCCTCCACGATGCGCGCGGAGTCCGGGTCGAGATCGACCCCGTCGGCCAGCAGGGTCACCCGGTCGGCGATGGAGGCGAGCATCAGCGGCAGGTTGGCCGATGACCCGAGCACGGCGACCGGCGCGCCGGCGTACTCGTGGCCGTGGCAGTAGGCGCACTGCGCCGCCACCGTGCCCCAGAGCTCCGCCAGGCCCGGGTGCTCCGGCAGTCGGTCACGCAGCCCGGTGGCGAGCACGACCCGACGCGCGTGCACCGGGGCGCCGTCGACCTCCACGACGAAGAGATCACCGTCGGGCTTCACCGAGCTCGCGGTGGCCGTGCGGGTCTCGACGGTGGAGTACGCCGCCAGGTCGCGGCGGGCCGCGGCCCGGTACTCCTCCGGCGGGGTGCCCTCGAAGCCGGCGAAGTTGTGGATGTGGCCGGCCCGCTCGTTGCGGTAGCTGCCGGAGTCGAGCAGCAGCGTGTGCCGGCGCATCCGGCCCAGGGTCAGTGCGGTCTGGAGGCCCGCCGGGCCTCCGCCGATGACGACCGCGTCGTAGGTCGGCTGGTGGTGCTCGGAGGGGGCCATGGCCCACGGTGCCCATCTCCGACACCCATGACGCCTTCACCGTGTCCGTCGTGCGGTCGGCTGGTGCTGGTAGAAACCCAGGCATGCACCGTCGCATCTCGGGCTCCCTCGTCGCACTCACCCTGACCACCGCCACGCTCTCCGGGTGCGGCATGTTCGACTCCGGGCCCGACCCCGCGGAATCGGCCCAGGAGCTCGCCGCGGCCCTCGAGACCGGTGACGTGGCGGACGTCGCCTTCGCCGGGACCACACCCGATGAGGTCACGGCGGACCTGGAGCGGATCATCGGGGGGCTCGCAGACGCCCGCCCGACCGTGGAGGTCGGCGACGCGGTCGAGGCCGACGACGGCGGCACTGCCACCGCCACCCTCGCCTGGAGCTGGACCGCCTACCCCGGCTGGACCTACGAGACGAGCGTGGACCTGACGGAGGGCGAGACCGACGGCGAGGAGGAGTGGCAGGTCGAGTGGGCGCCCACCGTCGTCCACCCGGACCTCACCGCGGGAGCATCGCTCGACGTCACCCGGCTGCAGCCGCAGCGCGCGGACATCCTCGGCGCGGGCGGCACGGCGCTGGTGACCGACCGGCCCGTGCTCCGGCTCGGCATCGACAAGACGAAGGTGGCCGACGCCGCCGCCCTCCCGGGGGCCGCGCAGGCGCTCGCCCAGGTGCTCGACGTCGACGCCGCGGCCTACACCGACCGTGTCGTCAAGGCTGGCCCGCAGGCCTTCGTCGAGGCGATCACCCTGCGCCTCGAGGACGTCCCGGCCGGGCTCGACGCCCAGCTCGAGGCCATCCCCGGCGCGGTGGGGTTCCAGAGTGAGCAACCGCTGACCCCCTCGCGCGGGTTCGCGGCCGAGCTGCTCGGCACCGTCGGCGAGGTGACCGCCGAGATGGTCGAGAAGGACCCCGCGGCCTACCAGCCCGGCGACGTCGCCGGCCTGTCCGGGCTGCAGGCGCGCTACGACGCCCAGCTCCGCGGCACGCCCGGCTGGCGGGTCGAGGTCGTCGCCGACGACGGCACCCGCACCGCGGTGGCCGAGCAGCCGGCGACGGACGGGCAGCCGCTCGAGCTCACCCTCGACCCCGAGCTGCAGACCGCCGCCGAGTCGGCGCTCCCGGCTGGGTCCGCCGCCATCGTGGCGCTGCGGCCCAGCGACGGGGCGATCCTGGCCGCGGCCAACTCCGACGGCACCGACGGCTACAACATCGCCACCTTCGGTCAGGCCGCGCCCGGCTCCACGTTCAAGATCGCCAGCGCACTGGCGCTGCTCCGCGCGGGCCGGACGCCGGACACGACGGTGCCGTGCACCACCGAGGTCACCGTCGACGGCAAGCGGTTCGAGAACTACGACGACTACCCGGCCAGCGCCATCGGTGAGATCAGCCTGCGCGAGGCGATCGCGAACTCGTGCAACACCGCGATGATCTCCCAGCACGACCAGATCTCCGACTCCGCCCTCGCCGAGGCGGCGGCCTCGCTCGGCCTGGGCATCGACCACGACCGCGGCTTCCCGGCCTACTTCGGGCAGGTGCCGCCCCCGGCCAGCACCGTGGAGAAGGCCGCCGACCTGATCGGCCAGGGCAAGGTGCTCGCCTCGCCCATGGCGATGGCCACGGTGATCGCCTCCGTGCAGGCGGGCACGACGGTGGTGCCGACCCTCGTCCCGAGCGTCCCCGTGACACCGGCGGAGGGGGCCGCGCCGTTGACGCCGGCGGAGACCGAGGCGCTGCGTTCGATGCTGCGCGCGGTCGTCACCGACGGCAGTGGCGCCGCGCTCGCCGACGTGCCCGGTGAGCCGGTCATCGCCAAGACCGGCACCGCGGAGTTCGAGCGCGACGGTCAGATCCTGCTGCACGCCTGGATGGTCGCCGCCCAGGGCGACCTCGCCGTCGCCGTCTACGTCGAGGAGGGCGAGTCCGGCTCCGGCACCGCCGGCCCGATCATCGAGGAGTTCCTCCGCGCCGCGCGCTGACCCCGCGGCCGCGGGAGGATCAGAGCCAGGTCATCGACCGGCCGTGGCCGTGGGTCCAGGCCAGCGCGTGCCCATCCAGGCCCAGCACGAACGAACCCGACGGTGGTTCCGGCGACGTCCCGGTGACTCCCGGCAGCACGCTGCGGCCCTCGTTGCTGATCCAGCGGCAGGCGCCCTCGCGGACGAGTCCGGCCATCATCGCCTCGAAGCGTCGCCGGTCGGGCTCCTCGAGGTAGGCGATGACCGCGCTGTGGAAGACCACCACGGTGCCGTACGCCGCCGCCTCGGCCACCAGGTCGGGTAGCTCCTCGAGCAGGTCACCCCGCACGAGCGTCGGCGGGTCGGCGCGCGCCACCTCGATCGCCTGCCGCAGCCGCTCGCGGCGCTCGTCCTGCTCGGGCCAGACGAGGGTGGTCAGCCAGGCCATCTGGTCCGCGTCGGTGACCGACAG
>JAPSKJ010000330.1 GCA_031177735.1 Nocardioides sp. | reverse complement strand
GTCCACCACCAGGTCGGCCGGGACCACCTCGGTCCGGCCACCGGAGTTGGCGTCGATCTGCAGGCCGCTCACCCGGCCGCCGTCGTCCGACATGACCGGCCGCACCGCCGACCACCCCACCCGCACCGACACGTTCGGCAGGCCGAGCACCCGCGACCTGACCTTGCCCTCCAGCAGGGGCCGCGTCATCTGCAGGGTCAGGGGGACCGCCTGGGGCGTGCGGCACATCGGGTGGCCCAGCACCTGCCAGTGCATCTCGGCGGCGTCGGTCGTCGGCTGGGCGCCCGCGCTCAGCAGGTCGTCGGTGAGCCCCGGGAAGAGCTGCTCGAGCGCCTGCAGCCCGGCAGGTAGCAGCGCGTGCACGTGCCGGCCCTGGGGGACACCGCGCCGGTTCGCCCAGGTGCTGGGCAGCTCGTCGCGCTCGATGATGGTGACGCGGGCGTAGTGGTCGCTGAGCACGCGGGCGGCCACCAGGCCGGCCATGCTCGCGCCGATGACCACGGCGTGGTCGCGGAAGGGGTGGTGCATGGAACGCTCCTCGATCGTCGGCAGGGCCCGTCGTCCTGCGTTGCTCCCACCGTCCGCGCGATCGGGCGGAGGGTCTTGCACTCCACGTGCGGACCGGCTGCAGAACCCCTGCAGCACCGCCGCGGCGTCGCGCTCGCCGGTCCACCGGGGCGTCCCGGGTTCACCTCCGTCCGCCGGCTTTTTCACCCGCTCCCAGGGGTTGCCCTCACCCGGCTCGCGTCGGATGCTCGGAGGACGGCCCGACGGACGAGGAGGGTGGCGTGTACACCTTCGGCGACTACGAGCTGGACCCGCAGCGCTTCGAGCTGCGCCGGGCCGGCGAGGTCGTCCACGTCGAGCGCCAGGTCTTCGGCGTACTGCTGCACCTGGTCGAGAACCATGACCGGGTCGTGCCGAAGACCGAGCTGCTCGACGCCGTCTGGGGCAGCCGGTTCGTCGCCGAGTCGACCCTGGCCGGGCGGGTGAAGGCCGCCCGCGCCGCCCTCGGCGACGACGGCCACAGCCAGCAGGTCATCGCCACCGTGCACGGCATCGGATACCGGTTCGTCGCACCCGTCACCCAGCTGACCGGGCCGTCGGGTGCATCTCGGCGGCGCCAGGAGATCCGCTACTGCCGCACCCCCGACGGCGTCCGGCTGGCGTACGCGCTCTCGGGGCAGGGCCCCGTGCTGGTCAAGGCGGCCAACTGGCTCACCCACCTCGACTACGAGTGGGAGAGCCCGATCTGGTCGCACTGGATCGACGGGCTCTCCCGGCGGCACCGGCTGGTCCGCTACGACGAGCGCGGGTGCGGTCTGTCGGACCAGGAGGTGCACGACTTCGGCTTCGAGGCATGGGTGGAGGACCTCGAGGTCGTGGTGGAAGCGGCCGGGGTCACCCACGAGTTCGACCTGATCGGCGTCTCGCAGGGTGGCGCGGTGGCCGTCGCGTACGCCGTCCGCCATCCCGAGCGCGTCCGCCGACTCGTCCTGGTCGGTGCCTACAGCCGCGGCCGGCTGGCCCGCGCGGCCACACCCGAGGCCCGGGAGGAGGCGGCGGTGGATCTGGCGCTGGCCAAGCTCGCCTGGCGCCGCGACGACTCCTCCTACCGGCAGGTCTTCGCCGCCCAGTTCCTGCCCGACGCGCCCCGTGCGCACTGGGAGGCGTTCAACGACCTCCAGCGTGCGACCACCTCGACGGCGAACGTCGTGCAGTTCCTGGACTCCTTCGCCCGGATCGACGTCAGCGGGATCGCCGGGCGGGTGCGCTGCCCCACCCTGATCCTGCACAGCCGCCTCGACCAGCGCGTGCCGCAGTCACAGGCCCGGGAGCTCGCGACCCTCATCCCGGACAGCCGACTGCGCTTCCTCGACTCCGGCAACCACATCCTCACCGCCGACGAGCCGGCCTGGGCCGAGCTGCTCGAGGAGATCGAGGCCTTCACGGGCGCTTCCTCGGACGTCACCTCCGCCGACGAGGCACGGGCGCACGCCCCTCGTTCTCGGTGACGGCCAGCACGACGACGAGGCACTGCTGGCGCCCGAGGACGACGGCGCCCGGGCGACGGACGGCCGGACCGCAAGGCCGGCCGCGCATCGCCCGGGCACGCTGGGGCGGCGGTGCGGCGCGGGCCTCAGGCGACGTCGAGGGCGGTCCGGAGGAAGGCGACCGCCTGGGCGACGGCTGCCTTGGCGGCCTGGGTGTCGTGCAGGGAGTTCACCATCACGAAGTCGTGGACGATGCCCTGGTAGCGCACCGCCGTCACGGGAACCCCGGCGGCGCGGAGCTTGGCGGCGTAGGCCTCGCCCTCGTCGCGGAGGACGTCGGCCTCGGCGGTGATGACCAGCGCCTGGGGCAGCCCGGCGAGCTGCTCGGTGGTGGCGCGCAGCGGGGAGGCGGTGATCTGGGCGCGCTCGGTCTCGTCGGTCGTGTACTGGTCCCAGAACCACTTCATGCCCTCGCGGCTGAGGAAGTAGCCCTCGGCGAACTCCTCGTAGCTGGCCGTGTCGAAGGCGGCGTCGGTCACGGGGTAGAAGAGGACCTGGCCGGCCAGCGTCACGTCGCCGCGCTCCTTGGCCATCAGGGTGAGCGCGGCGGACATGTTGCCGCCGACCGAGTCGCCGGCCACCGCGACCCGGCTGCCGTCGAGGCCCTTCGCGGCGCCCTGCGTAGTGGCCCACCGAGCGGCGGCGTACGCCTGCTCGATCGCGTGGGGGTAGCGGACCTCGGGCGAGCGGTCGTACTCCGGGAAGACGACCGCGGCACCGGTGCCCACGGCCAGGTCACGCACCAGGCGGTCATGGGTGTGGGCGTCGCCGAACACCCAGCCGGCACCGTGGATGTAGAGGATCACCGGCAGCGGGCCGGTGGCGCCCTGCGGCTTGACCAGGCGCAGCTGGACGACCCCCGTGGGGCCACCGGGGATCTCGATCCACTCCTCGTCGACCGCGGGCTTGAAGATCGGCTCGTCCTGCACGCCGTCGACCGCCGCACGGCCCTCCTCGACGGGCAGCTGGAAGAGGTACGGCGGGTTGGCGGTCGCCTCGACGAATGCCTGGGCTGCGGGCTCGAGGGAGATGTTGCGCGGGTTGGCGGTCATGGCGGTGCTCCTTGGTGTGGTCGGCAGGTCGGAGAACGCACGTTCTCCAATGGCCTCGACACTAGAGAACGTCCGTTCTCGCTGTCAAGTAGGATGGGAACATGACCGAGGACATTCGCTCGCGCATCGTCGAGGCAGCGGACGCGCTCTACTACGCGCGGGGGTTCAGCCAGGTCGGCATGGATGCCGTGCGCGACGCCGCCGGCGTCTCGCTCAAGGCGCTCTACAAGGAGTTCGGGTCCAAGGAGGACCTGATCATCGCCGTGCTCGGCAAACGCCAC
>JAPSKJ010000329.1 GCA_031177735.1 Nocardioides sp. | reverse complement strand
CCACCAGCCCTTCCACCAGCCCTTCCACCAGCCCTTCCACTGGCCCCGACCTGACGCCCACCCCGGAGCCGGACGGGGTGTGGAACGTGCCGAACGGCACCGTGAACCGACACGGCGCGACGGTGCTCAACGCCGGTCACGTCGACGTCGCCTCGCGGCTCGACGGGGATGCCCTCGACACCAGCATCAAGGACACCACCCGCTCCTCCGCACCGGTGTGGCGCGACCCCGCCACGACGGTGATGCAGCTGCTGCCGTCCTCCCGGACGACGGTGCCCGCCATCGCCGCGTACTCGTTCCTGGGCTCGCCGGGGACGCCGCTCTTCCAGGTCACCCAGGTCCAGCAGCCGGGTCTGCTGTGGCCCGGATGGTCCACCGAGGCGATCCCCGCGGCAGCGACCACCGGCGGGGTCCTGTGGTCGCTCACCGACGTCTCCGGCCCCGGCACCTTCTCCCTCTACGAGACCGATGCGCTCGGCCAGCCGACCGTGTTGATGAGCACCCACGACGGCATCACCGGAGCCGACCGGTTCACGATCCCCAAGAGCACCCACGCCCACGGCTCCTGGGCGTTCAGCCACCCCGGTCGCTACTGCCTGTCGATGCAGCGCGTCGCCGAGACCGCCGCCGGCACCGCAGTGTCGGACCAGTTCGTGCTGAGCATCGCAGTGGGAGCCGTCGACGTCATGGGCGTCGACCCGGCGGCCTGCCAGGCGGAGGTCGACACCGACGCCCCGGTGCCTGCCCCACCGAAGCCGGACCGGCGGGGCCAGGGCAAGAGCACCGGGGCGGACGCGGCGACCGGTGCCGGCGGATCCGGCTCCGCCGCCGGACAGGACGAGTGCGCGAGCCAGATCCGGACGCAGGCCACCGTGCTCTCCTCCGGGCACATCGACTACGCCTCCCGCATCGTCGGCGGTCGTCTGCAGTCACAGGTCGGCGACGACACCTCCGGGTCGAAGACCTACCGGGACCCCTCCGAGACGATCCTGTGGCTCAAACCGAGCGCCGAGGTGAGGCTGCCCACCGGTTACGAGCAGGTCGGCGCACCCGGAACGGTCGTCTGGCAGGTCCCACAGACCCAGAACCCGGCGCTGATCTGGCTGGGCTGGAACACCGAGACGCTGAACAGCGGCAATGCCCGCGGCCAGGTCCACTGGCGGCTGGACCGGGTCGAGGGTCCGGGGACGGTCAAGGTCTACCTCTCCGGCGCGTTCGGCGGGGTGCAGTCGATGGTGCTCTCCGGCCCCGGGTCGGCGTACTCGATCGACCTCGGTGTGCACGCTCACGCCAACTGGGCGTTCAGCAAGCAGGGCATCTACCGGCTCACCACGACCCAGAGCGTGACGCTGGCGGACGGGACGCGGTCGAGTGACACCGAGGTCCTCACCGTCGCCGTCGGTGACGTCGACCCAGCCTCGGCCCTGCACAGCGAGGGCGGCTGCGACGCGGCCGCTGCGATGGTCCGGGAGGACGGCGAAGCGGGCGCGCTCGCGGCGGCGCCACAGGCGATGGCCCCGGCGGCGACGCAGGTCGGCGTCTCCCCGACCACCGACGCCGGCGTCACCGAGGCGCAGAGGGTGGCCTCGGCCACCGAAGCGAGCGACCCGGTCCCGATCCTGCTCGGCACTCTCGGCGCGCTGCTTCTGCTTGGCAGCGGCGGGACCGGCGTGCTCTGGCTGCGCAGGCCTCTTCGCGCACCTCGGGCCGCGGCATGAGAGTTTCGGGCGGACTCCGATGAGCCGCACCGGATCCAGTGCCGTCATGGCCGGTCTCCTCGTGGCGACACTGGCGGGCTGCGCCGATGTCCCCACCCTGTCCGCCCACAGCGACAGGCTCCAGGTCGTCACCACCACGGGACTGCTCCGCGACCTGGTCGAGCACGTCGGCGGCGGCCGCGTCGACGTCACCTCGCTGGTCCCCGACGGCGCCGACCCGCACTCCTACGAGCCGACGCTGCGTGATGCGCGCAACGTGGTCTACGCCGACGTCGCGTTCTCCAACTACGCGCTGCTGGAGGAGCGCAACGTCATCAAGACCCTCGACGCCAACCTCCAGCCCGAGGCGACCAGCGTGTCCCTGGCGGAGGAGTCCGTGAAGTACGCCGCCGAGATCATCCCTCTCGTCGAAAACGTCAACCTCGACACCGTCTGGTTGGGTCTGCGCGCCCAGGGCGACGGCGCCGAGCGGTTCGGCGCCACCCGCACGTCCGAGGTGCTCGTCTCGGCGACCGGCGCCACCGGACCCGGCGACGTCCACGCCTACCTGACCGGCTCACTCGGCGACACCGACGTCTACCTCGACTCCTCCGACGGCTTCGACCCGGCGACCGGGTTCAAGGACGACACCATGTCACTGCCGGCGGACGCCCACACCCACCTGTCGTGGGCCTTCACCGAGCCGGGCATCTACACCCTGGACCTGGCCGCGTCGGTCCAGGTCGACGACACCTCGCGTCCGCAGCCGCTCGACACCGCGACCTTCACCTTCGCCGTCGGGGTGGACCCCGCCGAGGCGGGCATGCCCGACGCCGCCGTGCTGGAGGAGGGACACGCGGATCTCACCGCCAACCTCGAGACCGGCGCCCTGGAGGTGCGCTACGACGCCGAGGGCGGTGGCGACCACACCCAGCAGGCCTACCCACCGGACCAGGTCGTCATCGAGGTGCCGGCCAAGGCGCTCGACGAGGTGCCCGCCGGCGACGAGTACCGCTTCCTCGGCCGACCCGGCGACCGGGTCTACCAGCTGCCGCAAGCGGTGCTCGGCAAGCACGTGCACGGGGAGATCGACCCCCACCTGTGGCAGAACGTCCGCAACGCGATGGCCTACGTCCAGCTCATCCGCGACACTTTGATCGCCGCCGACCCCGCCGGGGCCCGCGAGTACGCCGCCAACACCTCGACCTACCTCGCGGAGCTGGAAGCCACCGACGGCTACGTGCGCGAGACGATCGCGGAGATCCCCGAGGACCGCCGGCACCTGGTCACCACCCACGACGCGTTCGGCTACCTCGCCGCCGCCTACGACCTGGAGGTGGCTGGCTTCGTGGTCCCCAACCCCGCCGTCGAGCCGTCACTGGCCGACCGCCGCAAGCTCGCGGAGACCATCCGCACCCTGCAGGTGCCGGCTGTCTTCCTCGAGCCCTCCCTGACCGCTCGAGCCTCGACGCTCACCGAGGTCGCCCAGGAGGCGCACATCGAGGTCTGCCCGATCTACGGCGACGCCTTCGACGAGCGGGTCACGACCTACGTGCAGATGATGCGGTTCAACGCCGACTCACTGCGCACGTGCCTCACCGACTGATCACCCTCCCGTACACGCACCGAGAGAAGCAGCGTCCGACATGAACCTCCGCTCGCCCCTGTCCGTGGCCCTGTCCGTGGCCCTGTCC
>JAPSKJ010000328.1 GCA_031177735.1 Nocardioides sp. | reverse complement strand
ATCGCGGTCGCCAATCGGCCCAGGGATCCTGGGACGTCGGGCAGCTGGACGCGGAGCAGGTACGGCATCCCACCACGCTAGCGGGGTGAGCGGGCGTGGGGAGGGACATGTCGGGTGTCGGGACCGCTCAGGTGTCCGGTGAGGTGCTCCCCTGGCCCGTTCGGGTCATGTGGTCGATGCCGGGCCCTGCTGTCATGGACGGCGTCATCTTCCGACCGACAGGAGGACCATGCGCCGCCACGCGCTCTGGGCCGCGATCGTCGCCATGCTGCTGCTCGCCACCGGCACGACGTCCTACGCCGCAAGCAAGTACGTCATCACCTCGTCCAAGCAGGTGAAGAACGGCACGATCAAGCTCGCCGACCTCTCTCCCAGGACTCGCGACGCACTCGCCGGCACAGGCGGAGCGGCCGGAGCCACGGGCCCGGCCGGCCCACAGGGCACGCCCGGACCCCAGGGTGAGCCCGGACCGCAGGGCAAGCCGGGACCACAGGGTGCCACTGGTCCGAGCCACGCGTACGACACCGAACTGACCGCCCCGATGTCGATCCCGTCGGATGCGCTGGTGACGCTCATGAGCGTGGAAGTGCCGGCTGGCACCTACGCGGTCCAGGCTCGCTTGCACGCCGAGACCGGCGCCGAGCAGGACCCCGGCACCAACTACCGCTTCGACTGCTACCTCCGCGGCCGAGGCGTCACCTTCGACGATCCCACCTACCGGGTCGGTACGGACCGCTACGTCGAGCGCTACCTGACCTTCCAGGGCGCTGGCGCGACCACCGCGGCGGGAACGATCAGCCTGGACTGCCGCGAGGGCAACGGCCACGTGGTCCGTGCACTCGGCGGCAAGCTGACCGCGATCGCCGTCGGCGGCGTGAACTAGGACGCTCAGCCGCCCGGCTGCAGCCGCTGTCGCAGACCGGTCGCCCGCTGAGCCCGTCGGGTCACCGCGGCCGCCACCGACTCCGGCGTGCCGACCACGCGCACCTTGCTGCGAGCGCGGGTCACGGCGGTGTAGAACAGCTCGCGGGTGAGCAGCGGCGAGTCGGGCTCGGGCAGCAGCACGGTCACCTCGCCGGCCTGGCTGCCCTGGCTCTTGTGCACGGTCATCGCGTGCAGCGTCTCGATATCAGCCAGCCGCGAGGGCGCGAAGGTGGGCAGGCCGGGGGCGGCGATCACCACGCTGAGGTCGTCGCCGCGCTGGACGACCACACCGGTGTCGCCGTTGAACAGCCCGAGGCCGTAGTCGTTGGCAGTGACCAGGACCGGCCGGCCGGCGTACCAGTCCTGGCCCCAGGCCGCACCCAACGGTGCCCCCACCGCCTCGCCGAGCCACCGCTCGACCTGGCGGTTCCAGTGCTGCACACCCCACGGCCCCTCGCGGTGGGCGCACAGGAGGCGCTGCCGCTCCGAGAGGAGTACGCCGCCCGCGGCATCGCCCGCGAGCGCCGCCCGGTGCACGGCGACGGCGTGGGCGGTGAGGTCGGCGCGCACGCGCGCCATGGCTGCCGCATCGGCCGGGTCGACCAGCTCCACGCTCGGGTCGCCGGCCGCCAGCAGCGCCAGCACCCGGTCGCGATCACCGGCACGCAGCGCCGCGGCGAGGTCACCGATCGCGCCGCCGAACCGGTGGGTGGTGCGGAGCGCGGCCACGGCGGCGGACTCACCGCGCTCGACGAGACCCTGCACCAGGTCGGAGAGCACCGCGCCCGCCTCGACGGACGCGAGCTGGTCGGGGTCGCCGACCAGGATCAGCCGCGCCTCGGGGCGGACCGCCTCGAGCAGCCGGGCCATCAGCGTGAGCGAGACCATCGAGGTCTCGTCGACGACGATCACGTCGTGCGGCAGCTTGTTGCCGCGGTGGTGCTTGAAGCGGGTGCTCGAGCCGGGTCGCCAGCCGAGCAGGCGGTGCAGTGTCGACGCGGTGAGCCCGCCGAGGCGGGCGCGGTCGTCGGCGGAGAAGCGGTCGGCGGTCTGCGCCTCGTGCACCGCCTCCTGGAGTCGGGCGGCGGCCTTGCCGGTGGGCGCGGTCAGCGCGATGCGCAGCGGGTGGCCGGCCAGCTCGCCCTGTTCGGCCAGGAGCGCCAGCAGGCCCGCGACCGTGGTGGTCTTGCCGGTGCCGGGGCCGCCGGTGAGCACGGTCGTCCACTGCCGGGCGGCCGCGGAGGCGGCGGCCCGCTGCTCGGCGTACCCCTCCCCCGGGAAGAGCCGCGCCGCCGTCTCGGCGAGCACCGCGTCGTCGACGGTGGGTGGGGGCGCGGTGAGCCGCGCCACCAGGTCGTCGCGCACCTGGCCCTCCTCGCGCCAGTAGCGGTCGAGGTAGAGCAGGCCGCCCTCGACCCGCACGACCGACTGCTGGGCCAGCGGGCTGGCCGCGACCCGCTCGGTCCAGCCGTCCGGTGAGGGCCAGGGCAGGTCGACGCCGTCGGCGGTGGCGACCAGGGCGGGGAGGTCGACGCAGACCGATCCCTGCCGGGCCGCCCGCACCGCCAGCGCGACGGCCAGCCGGACGTCGTCGGCCTGCTCACCGGTGAGCTCACCGGCCCGGGTGGCGACATGGACGTCGGCGGCGGTGAGCACTCCGGCCCGGTTGAAGTCGGCGAGCAGGCCGGTGGCGCCGAGGGCGAGCCGGGCGTCGTGCGGGTCGTCGGTCTCCCAGAGCTCGATCACGGGCGGCCTCCCACGAGCGACCCGTCGAGCAGGTCCGAGAGGGCCAGCACGAGCGCCACCGGCGGCCGCCAGGAGAACACGCCCGCCGGATGGCCGTCGACGGCGGGAGTGTCGGGGCCGCACATGCCGCGGACGTAGAGGTAGAGCACGCCGCCGAGGTGCGCCTCGGGGTCGTAGCCGGCGAGCCGCCAGCGCAGGTAGCGGTGCACGACGACGCAGTAGAGCATCGCCTGCAGGGGGTAGTGGGAGTGCAGCATCGCCTCGGTGAGCCGGTCGCGCGCGTAGTCGGCCGCGGTCGGGGGGCGCCCCGGGTCGCCGAGCAGGTTGGTCTTGTAGTCGACGACCAGGAAGCGGCCGTCGCCGAGGCGCAGCACCGCGTCGACCGAACCGGCCAGGTAGCCGCGCAGTGGCTGGGCACCGAGGGTGGGCGCCTCCAGCCGTTCGGCGTAGGGCGCCAACGGGTCACCCGGTGGGAGGTGCTCACGCAGCAGCGGCGCCAGGTCGGCGAGCCGCGGCCCCACCGTGCTCGCGCGAGGGCCGCGGACGTCACCGCCGGCCAGGGGGAGCTCGAAGTCGAGCTCGCGGAGGCGGTCGCGCAGGGGGATCGCGCCGAGCGTGACTCCGGGCGCGAGCGGCCCGAGCGGCGTCTCGTGGAGCGGCAGCAGCGCCTCGGCGAGGGCGTCGGGGCTGACGTCGGCCGGCCACCAGTGCAGCTGCTCGGCGGCATGGCGGCGCA
>JAPSKJ010000021.1 GCA_031177735.1 Nocardioides sp. | reverse complement strand
GGAGTCGACGCGGGGTGGAGCAGCTCGGTAGCTCGCTGGGCTCATAACCCAGAGGTCGCAGGTTCAAATCCTGCCCCCGCTACCACATCAGGCCCGGGGATCCACGGATCCCCGGGCCTGAACCTTTCTGGCGTCGTCCGCTTCCTTGACCTCCCGCGGCTTCGGCCGCCGCCGCGGTCGTCCCGGCACCGCTGCCTGGAGCACGATGGACCACCGCGACTGGCGGCGGACCGCGCTGGGGCGGCCCGCGCACCTGAGGGCATGGACACCAACGACATGCTCCCGCTCGGCCTCGAGGCCCCTCCTCAGCACCAGGGATCTGGCGCCTACCTCGGTGTCCCGGAGACCGCCCTTCGGGACTGGCGTGTCGACGGCAAGGGGCCGTCGGCCATCCGCATCGGCGGGCAGGTTCGCTTTGCGATCGGTGATGTCCGGGCCTGACCCGAGGCTCACCGGGAACCTGCCAAGGACGACCCTCTCGGGACCGGTGACCGGCGATGGGCAGAGACCGGACCCCGATCGGCACCTTCGGCGAGATGTGTTGCCGCAAGGCGGCCAGCGGTCGAGTCGAGGCACGCGTCAGATTCCGCGACGACGACGGCCATCTCCGGCTGACCTGGTCGACCTCTGGCTCGACGATCTCGACTTTGACGGGCGAATCGCCCAGTCGACCCGCTCTCTTTACGAGTGGACATGCGCGACCTCGTCCTGCCGGCGTTCGAGGGATACACCCTGCGAAAGATCATGGTCGCGAGGGTCGTACCCGGGCTCACCTTCGACGAGATGAACGCCCCAACCACGCGCCCCGCGCTGGAGCTCCTCATCATCGGTCCTCGACGACGGTGGCGTCCTGCATCGTCCAGGCTTTGACGGCGGTGAGCCGGGCACCGTCCGCGGCGCGGACCCACCCGGCGTCGCCGTCGCCGTCGCGTGC
Organism: Nocardioides sp.; assembly: GCA_031177735.1. Classification (GTDB taxonomy): domain Bacteria; phylum Actinomycetota; class Actinomycetes; order Propionibacteriales; family Nocardioidaceae; genus Nocardioides. The sequence goes on along the minus strand of JAPSKJ010000021.1, from coordinate 16,971 downwards.
CCAGGCCCTGCTGGTCACCGAGCGGTGGTTCTGCACGTAGACCTCGACCATCGAGTGGTCGAGGAAGGCGTGCAGCCGCACGGGCTCGTCCGGGGCCAGGTGCAGGTCCTCTCCGCTCCTGTGCGCTCGCGCCGGTTCCGCGGCTCCGGCGCGGACGACGTCGAGGCGTCCGGTCGAGGCGCCGGTTCGGGTCACGACGACCAGGACGGCCGGATCGGCTCCGGCCGGCGCCCGCACGGCCAGATCGACCGAACCGCCGACGGGGACGTCGGCCTCTATGTGCAGCTCCGCCGCCGGTCCTGCGGCGACGGCGATTCTGTCCGGCATCGACGCTGACGGGCTCGCAATCAGGTCGAGAACGGTTCTGCCCCGGAGGGCTGTCAGCTCGCGCGCGGGCGTTACACGAAGATCGCCGTGGCGGAACGAGACCTCGATCGGTAGACCGGCGTTCCCCGCCCATCCTCGACGGGCGTGCTCCTCCTCCGAAAGGAGGTCCTGCGCGATCGTCCAGAGCAGGACACGCCCGTCCGGCGCCACGGACGCCGTCACACCGGTGAAGAACCCGCCGACGTCGAGGAGGCGCGGCGCGTCGTGGTCGGGGATCCACGTGGCTGTCCCCGGGTCCCAGTCGCCGATCCAGTACCAGGCGTACAGCAGGGAGTGCTCGCACGGCTCGGGCCACCACGGCGTCATGAAGAAGACATGCTTCTGCCGGCCTTCGGCGTCGTGACCCACGGGAACCAGCACGGGCAGCTCCCAGTGCACGCCGGTGTCGGGTCGGGACGAGGCGTCGCCGATCGCCAGCGGTCCGACGAACTCCCACCCGGCGCTCGTGGGATCGGTCGTGCGGAACAGCAGAGCGGTGCCGCCGCGACCCTGGATCCCTGCTCCGACGAGCTGGAACCAGGTGTCCTCCTCGCGCCAGACGAAGGGGTCCCGGAACTCGCGCGAAAGCGGCTCGAGCCCCCGGCGTCGCAGCTCGGGCAGGGCGTCGTGGAGGGTCGTCACGGGGTCTGGCCCCGGCTCCCAGGACCGGAGTTTCGGGTCCTGCGGGTCGGCGGGACGCGCCCAGGCGGTGCGCTGGTTGGGGTCGTCCCGATCGTCGCCCGCCGTGAAGAAGACGAGAGGTGTGCCGTCCGGCGCGTATGCGGCACTCCCGGACCACACACCGTCCGGGGCATACGGGATGTCTGCACCGTCGAGGGCGGAGCCGAGGTCCGTCCATCGCACGAGGTCGTCGCTCACCGCGTGCCCCCAGGTGATGGCGCCCCAAAATGGGCCGAGCTCGTTGCGCTGGTAGAACAGGTGGTGCCTGCCGCCGTGGTGGATCACGGCGTGCGGCTCGTTCATCCATTGCGCCGGAGGCGCGAAGTGGTAGCGCGGCCGGTCGCGATCGGCAGTGTAGGCGGCCGGGTTGGTGACCCAGGCGTCACGAGGTTCGACGATGGGGGCCGCGGCGCCGGGCGCCGGGCCAGGCCCGGGATGTGCGCACGCCTCGGCGAGCAGGCCCGTGAAGTACCCGTACCGGACGGCGCCCGCGACGGCGTCGCGCGACCTCCCGACCGTCACCGTCTGTCGCGCCGGCAGCGCGACCTCGGGCGGCAGGGGAGCGGACGCGACCGTCCGACCGTCCACGTCCAGGGACAGGCGCTCGTGCGTGACGGAGACGGAGAGTCTCGACCACACCAGGCGGGGCAGCGGGCTCGCGGCGCGCACCTCCGTGACCGTCACCTCGTCGTGCTCCAGCCGCACCACCGGGTGTCGGCTGCGGTCGAGCCCGAGCGTCCACGCGATTGGGCGCCGGTGCGAGCCCGCACCGGCCGGCATGCCGAGCAGGATGCCCTGCAGCCGGTGCGGTGCACCCGTCCCGGAGACGGCAGGCGCGGCCCAGACGTCGACCGTGAACGGCGGTGCGAGCTCGAGCGTGGTCGCGACGACCGCCTCCGCGCCGGTGAGCCGCACGACCTCGCCTGCGGGCGTCAGCGCCGTGCTGCTCACGGCTCGGTCGCCGAGCGCCGCAGCACGAGGCGCCCGTCGGCCGCCACCTCCACCGGGAGGGGATCCGACAGCCCACCGACGAAGGGCTCGTCACCGTGTGCCTGGAGGAAGGCGAGGAACACCAGCTGATCGTCGGGGTCGCGTTCGAAGCGTCCGGCGTAGAGCGCGCCGCCGTGCGGGTCGCCACAGAAGAAGTCGGGGCCGGGGGACCGGAAGGGGCCGGTCTCCTGGTCGGCCACGAAGTAGTGGGTTCCGGTGACGGCCGGCTGGCTCCGCCGGCGCGACGCGCTGTGGGCGTGCGCGTAGACCGAGTACGACAGGTACCAGCGCCCGGCCGCCTCGAAGAGCTGCGGGACCTCGAGGTGGGCGAACTCGCGCGGGGCGACGACCGGCTCCAGGGCCTGCCAGTGGGCCAGGTCGGTGGACCGGGCCTGGCCGATGACGCCCCGCTCGTCGACCGCTCCACCGGCGCTGCGCGCGGTGAAGAGCATGCGGTACTCGCGGTGCGCGTCCGACCAGTAGACCCAGGGGTCGCGCCAGTCGACCGCCGGCCAACCCTCCACGGCGCCCTCGTACAGCGTCGGGTCGAGCTCGAGCACGGGCTTGTCGGTCTTGCTCCAGGTCGACAGGTCGGCGCTCGTCGCGTGGCCGATCCGTTGGTGCGCGCCGCGTTCCCTCTGGTTGATGCCGGTGTAGAACATGTGCCACGTGCCTTCGGCGTGCAGCACCGAGCCCGTCCAGGTCGCCATGTCGTCCCATGTCCCGGGGGCCCCGGGTGCGAGGGCGTCGGGGAGGACGGTCCAGGTCCGCAGGTCGGTGCTCGTGGCATGACCCACGCGCGCGTGCCAATGCCGCAGGTCGGGATCGCCCAGGGACTTGGGCGCCTTGAGGAAGAACAGGTGGTAGGTGGCGCCCTCGCGGGCCGTCCAGAAGTCCCACGTCCAGTGGGTGTCGAGCGTGAGCATGTGTCCTCAGCAGTCGGTGGGCGGGTTGGTGGGCCGATGGTCGTGCAGACCCCGGGCCGCGGGAGGGGCGGCGCGGTGCGGCGCCCCTCCCACGGCTGTGATCAGGAGTTCTCGAGGTACCGGTCGTACGCCTGCTGGTAGAGCTCGACGAGCCGGTCCAGGCCCATCTGCTCGAGCTGGGCGACGTAGTCGTCCCACTGGCTCTCGACACCGCCCTTGGCGATCCACTCGGCACGCTTGGCGTCGACGAGCGCCTTGATGTCGGTCTCGATCGAGGCGATCTCCTGGATCTCCTCCGCGGTGAAGACGACATTGGGGTAGTACTCGTCCTCGGCGTACGGGAGGTAGAGCTCCTCGAGGTCCTTGACGCGCTGAGCGGCGCGTGGCTCGGGAAGGACGACCGTCTCGAAGTGCTCGCGGAGCAGGACGCGCGGGCCGCCCGGGGCCACCTGCTGGCGGTACTCACCGGCGGAGACGCCCTCGGGCAGCTCCTTCTGGACCAGGACGCCGTCCTCGTTCTCCTCGATCATGTCGCCGATCGGCCCCCAGGAGACCTGGGCGGACATGACGGGGTCGTACAGCCGGTCGACCCAGCGCATCGTGACCTCGGGGTACTCGTTCGCCCGGGTGATGGCGAAGGCGCCGTCACCGAAGTCACCACCGTTGGCTCGGCCTACCAGGCGTCCGGCGGCACCCTCGAGCGCCGGGAGGAGGACGTACTCGTCGGCACGCTCAGGCCCGACGACCTCCTCGGTCTCCCACCACACGTAGGAGCCGAGCACGGGCTCGGGGGCCTTGCCCTTCGCCAGGTAGGTCTTGTCGTCCTGGGTCAGGGCCTCCTGGTCGATGAGCCCGCGGGCGTACCAGTCGGCCAGCCTCGCGATGGCGTCGCGGTACCCGGGCTGCGCCGCGGTGTAGATGACCTTGCCGTCCCGGACGATCCGGTGGTCGAGGTTGTCGGGCATGCCACCGAGCGCCGCCATGATGTCGCCGACGTCGGCGCACCACCACATGTTGATGAAGCTCAGCGGGATCTCGTCGGCCTTGCCGTTGCCGTTGGGATCCTGAGTCTTGAACGCCTCGAGCGCCGCCTCGTACTCCTCGATCGTGCCGGGCACCGCGAGGCCGAGCGTGTCGAGCCACGTCTTGTTGATGGACAGGAAGAACGGCACGGCGCCGATGCCGAGCTCCTCCGCGGCGGGCAGGGTGTAGATGTGACCGTCCGAGGACGTCACGGCTGCCCGGATCTCCGGGCGCTCTTCGAAGACCTTCTGCAGGTTCGGGGCATGCTCCTCGATGAGGTCCTCGAGCGGGATGAGCGTGCCGTTGCCGCCGTAGGTCGAGATGTCCGCAGGCGTGAACTCGGTGTTGTAGAAGGCGTCGGGCAGGTCGCCGCTGGCAAGGATGAGGTTCTTCTTCTCGGAGTACACCGTCTCGGGCAGGTTCTCCCAGGTGATGGAGACGTTGGTGTCGGCCTCCCACTGCTGGACGAGCTCCATCTCGGAGTAGTCGGGGGCGAGGGACGACTTCTGGCCGGAGAACGTCAGGTTGACGCGCTCGGTGACGATCGGCAGCCCCTCGGTCTGGAACCCGACCTCCTCGGAGCGGCTCTCCTCGCCGCCGCCCGAGCCGCCGGAGCAGGCCGTCAGGAGCAGGCCGGCCACCACGCAGCCGGCAACAGCAGCGCCGTGCTTTCGGATCATCGTTGTGCCCTTCGTGTTCGTGCCCACGTCGATGTGGGCATGGTGATCTGGTGGGCCTGGCGAGGGCCGCTGGGGTAAGCGGCGTGCGTCGTCAGGCGGTGGGTGGGGGATCCTCGGACCCGCGCCAGCGGTCAGTTCTTGACCGCGCCGAGCAGCGCCCCCTTCTGGAACCGCTTCTGCAGGAAGGGGACGGCGGCGAGCAGCGGCAACGTCGAGAACACGATCATCCCGTACTTGATCAGCTCGCCGATCCGCTGCGTCTCCGCGTAGGACTCCAGGTCACCGGTCAGGTTTCCGGTGGAGGCGATGTCGGACTGGATGAGGATGTTCCTCAGGACCAGCTGCAGCGGGTACTTGTCCGGGTCGTTGAGGTAGATGAGCGCCTCGAAGAACGCGTTCCAGTTCCAGACCGTGTAGATCATGGTCAGCAGGATGATGAGCGACTTCGCCAGCGGGACCGCCATCGTGAAGAAGAAGCGGAAGTCGCCCGCGCCGTCCAGCTGGGCGGCCTCCCGCAGCTCGTCCGGCAAGGTCATCTCGAAGAAGGACCGCGCGATGATGAGGTTCCAGATCGCCACGGCGCCCGGTAGCACTACCGCCCACATCGTGTTCAGCATCCCCAGGTCCTGGACCACGAGGTACCGGGGGATGATCCCGCCGTCGAAGAACAGCGTGATGACCAGGAAGAAGGTGATCGTCCTGCGCCCAGGGAGGTCGCGGCGGGAGAGCACGTACCCGCCGGCGAGGGTGAGACTGACGCTGATCGCCGTCGCGACCGTGGTGTAGAGGACAGAGTTGGCGAAGCCGCGCCAGATCGCCGCGTCACCGAGGATCCGCTCGTAGCCGTCGAGCGTGAACCCCTGAGGAAGCAGCCACACCCGGCCTCCGACCACCGCGCCGGGGTCGCTCACCGAGGCGATGACGATGAAGTACAGCGGGTAGAGGATTGCCAGCGCCGCGATCGACAGGGTTACGACCGAGAGGACGTTGAACGCGCGGTCGGGGACGCGGTTGGCGAACGGACGCCGCTGGCCCGTGGTGCCGTCCGGCGCTGGGCTGGCGACGGTGCTCGTCATCGGGCTCATCTCAGATCACCGCGTTCTGCTTGAAGCGCCGGGCCACCCAGTTGAAGGTGAGCAGCAGGGCGAGGTTGAGGACGGAGTTGAACAGCCCGATGGCCGCCGAGTAGCTGAACTGCGCCTCCTGCAGACCCGTCTGGTAGACGTACGTCTGGATGATCTGGGACTCGGACACGTTCAGCGGCGTCTGCAGGAGCAGAGCCTTCTCGAAGCCCACGTTGAGCAGGTTGCCGACGGCGAGGATGAACAGGATCGAGACCACGGGCATGATCCCCGGCAGGTCGATGTGACGGATGCGCTGGAGCGCGCTCGCCCCGTCGATCTTCGCCGCCTCGTGCAGGTTCGGGTCGATCCCGGCGAGAGCCGCCAGGTAGACGACCATGTTGAACCCCGACTCCTGCCAGACGGTGGTGCCGACGTAGACCGGCCGGAACCACTCGGGCTCCGCCATGAAGAAGATCGGGTCGCTGCCGGTCAGGACGAGGAGGTGGTTGATGAGGCCGGACCGCGGGGAAAGGAGCACGAACGCCATCCCGACGACGATCACCGTCGAGATGAACGTCGGTGCGTAGAGGACGGTCTGCGTGAACTGCTTGAACCGCATCGACGTCAGCTGGTTGACCAGCAGCGCCAGGATGATCGGCACGGGGAAGGCGACCACCAGGTTGGTGATGGCGAGCAGTGCGGTGTTCTCCACCAGGTCTTGGAACTGGAACGAGTTGAAGAACCTCTCGAAGTGCGCCGCCCCGACCCAAGGGCTGTCGAGGAACCCGTCCACGGGGTTGAAGTTCCGGAACGCGATCTGCACGCCGTACATCGGCCAGAACTTGAACACGACGAAGTACAGCAGCGCCGGGGTCAGTAGTACGTATAACTGCCACGCTCGGACGACGTTCCTGAGTCGCCGGCGGCGATAGGACCGCGTACCGGCGGCAGGTGTCGCGGACACGCCGCCGACCGGGGCGGTCGCGACGATCGGGGCGGTCGTCGAGCTGGGGGCGGTGGCCCGGACGGTCACGATGCCTCCCGTGGGGGAGCGACGGAGTCGCGTTCGACCAGGTCGCAGTGCAGTCGCATCATCGTCGATCCTCTGCGTTGAGTGGCGCCGCCGGTGAGGAGGATGTCGGCCGCGGCCCACCCCATCTCGCGGAACGGCAGATTCATGGTCGTGAGCGCCGGTCGGAGGAACGGCGCGACGGTCTCCTGATTGTCGAAGCCGACGATGGAGACGTCGTCGGGGACACGCAGCCCGCGCTCGTGGAGCGCCTGGTACGCGCCCCATGCGGTCCGGTCGTTCCCGCAGAAGATTGCGGTCGGCGGAGCCGCCAGGTCCATGAGCGCGCCGGCGTGCTCGAAACCGTGCTCAGGACTGCCGCCACCGAACCGGACGAGGTCTGTCTCGACGGGCAGCCCGGCGGCTTCGAGCGCGGCCACGTAGCCCTCGTATCGCCCGACGGCGGCCGGCAGGCCGGACTCCAGCGACTCGATGTCGATCATCGCGATGCGTCGGTGGCCGGCGTCGATGAGATGCTGCGTCGCGGCCCGGCCGCCCTGCACCTCGTCTGGCGAGACCGACCACGTCGCCTCGGACGGGTCGATCGCGTTCAGGATGACGACCTCCTCGCCCGCCAGGGTAGGAGGCAGCGTGACGGGCCGGTTGTACATCGACGCGTAGACGAACCGGCGCACCTGGTGCGAGCGCATCTGCTCGACGGCGGCCTGCTCGAGATCCGGGCGGCCGCCCGTGTTCACGACCAGCAGGAGCTGACCGTCCTGCCAGGCGCGCTCCTGGGCACCCTCGACGATCTCGCCCGCGAACGGTGCCGACGCGACCTCGTCGCCGATGAACCCGACGAGCTCGGCGACGCGCTCGCGCAGGGCCTTCGCTGTTGCGTTGGGCCGATACCCCAAGGCCGAGACGGCCTCGCGGACGCGATCGACCGTGGCGGCGGAGACCCGGGAGCCGGCGTCGCCCTTGAGCACGATGGAGACCGTGGCCTGGGAGACGCCCGCGGCGCGCGCCACGTCCCACATCGTGGGAGTCCGGCCACTCGTCGTCATGTCCAACCTCGTCGTTGAAGTCATTCGTATAACTACCGTGCGTGGCGGAGACGTTAGTGGGCCGTGCGCCGGGTGTCAAGGAGGTGACATCGCACCCCGCCATGACGTCGAGGGGACGCGACGGCGTACCGCCAGCGTTCGTCCAGGCGAACATGCTGGCTTCGTCGCCGGGGGCGTTGCCGGAGATGACCCCTGCGTAGAGGTCACGCCCGTGGTCGAGTGCAAGGAGCTGTGGGCCTCGCGTGTGAAGGCGCACCCGCTCATCGACGAGCCTTGACCGTCGGCGTGATGGCCGACGGGGTTCGTGCTGAGCAGCAGCACCCACACCGGACGTCGTTGGGGTCGTCGTCGAGTGCTAGGGGATGAGATCGGGCCATTCCCAGACGATGTGCTCTCGGCCGAGGGAGGTTCGATGACGACCCTCGGTCGCGACGACCTGCGCTTCCCGTCACGGCGGCGTCCAGCCGGAGTGTTTCGGGACGTTCGGAGCGGACGCGCAGGCGTTCGTTCGGCCGGCGCTCCGTTCCGTCGGGCGGTCCGCCGCGGAGAGGCGGGCGAGGTCGCCCGCGCATCTTCAGGGCGACGCACCCAGGGTGTGTGGTCGGCGCGGCCTCGCCAGGAGGCGGAGCCAGTGACTGTCGAGCACGCGTCGCGTGTGCGGCAGAGAGATATCGATCGGCCTTGCGGCCCGCGGGGGATAGTTGCTGCCGGGATGCTGCAAGGGCCTCGATCGACCCGCGGTTCGCCACTCTCAGCGGCGGCCAGGCGGCGAGATCTCACCCGACCCGCGCACGACCAGCCGTGTGGGGACCACGAGATGCCGGGGCGGGGTATTGTCGCCCTGGATGCGCGCGAACAAGCGCTCCGCGGCGAGGCGACCGATGCGGTCGGGATCCTGCGCCACCGTCGTGGTGGCAGGCCTGAGGAGGTCGCTCGTCTCGACGTCGTCGAACCCGACGAGTGCGACGTCATTCTCGAGCCCAAGCTGCTGCAAGGCCCGGATGGTGCCGACAGTGACGAGGTTCTGACTTGAGAAGATCGCGGTCGGCGGGTTCGGGAGCGTGAGCAGGCGACGAGCGACGGCGGTGGCGCTCGCGTCGTCGTGGAGCCCGAAGACCACGAGCGACTCGTCGACCTCTATACCCGAGGCCGTCAGCTCTTCGACGTAGCCCTGTCGCCGGAGTGCCGCGGTCTGGATGCGCTCGAGGTCACCCAGGCAGGCGATCCGCCGGTGCCCGTGCGCGATAAGGTGGCGGACCGCGGCTCGCGCTCCCTCGAGGTTCGATGTCATGACGGTGTCGGTCTCGATCCCGCAAGGTTCGCGGTCGACGCACACGATCGGCGTGCCACGGTCGACGTGCACACGCAGGTACGCCTGGTCGTCGCGGACGGGGGTTACAACGAACCCGTCCACGCGGCGACGCGCGAGGGCGGCCACCGCGCGGAGCTCGGCATCCGGGTCGTCCTCCAGGCTTGTGGCGAACACGGCGTAGCCATGCTCGGTCGCCACGCGCTCGATCGCACGGTGGACCTGCGCCGCGAACGGGTTGGCGACGCTCGAGACGAGGAGCCCCAGCGTGCGGGACCTTCCGTCGGCGCGCCGCAGGTTGCCGGCGTGAAGGTCTGGTTCGTAGTGCAGCGAGGCCGCGGCACGACGCACACGCTCGGTCATCGCGGCCGAGACGTTCGGTTCACCGTTGATCACCCGGGAGACCGTCTTGATGCCGACGCCGGCCAGTTCTGCGACGTCGCGCATCGTCGGGCGGCGCGTCGTCAGCGCAGGCCGCGGTTCTCCTGACACCGATGTCACGAAACTGTCACTCCTTGTCGATGGTGGGTTGACCCTATCGCGACCCTCGTGTAGACACTGACCTGACAACGTTGTCGGGCAACGGACAACGAGCCCTCACAATCCAGGAGTTCGACGGTGAACTACACGACCACCACTTCTGCGCTGTTGCGGCGCGGCGCCACAGTGACCAGCATTTTTGCCCTGGCATCGTTCGGTCTGACGGCCTGCAGCGATGGGGCGGCGTCCGCCGGTGCGCCTGACAACGGTGTCGGCGTGTCGCTGATCGTCAAGACCACGACCAACCCGTTCTTCGTCGCGATGCAGGAGGGCGCGGAGGCCGCGGCGGCCGAGCACGGTGTCGAGCTCACGCTCGCGGCGGGCAAGGCTGACGGGGACGAGGAGACGCAGATCCAGGCGATCGAGAACGCGATCGCCCGCGGCGAGGCCGGCATCCTCATCACGCCGAACGGCCCGTCGGTCGTCGACGCGATCGGTAAGGCCCGGGACGCCGGCCTCTACGTCATCGCCCTGGACACGCCGCCCGACCCGGCCGACGCGGTCGACATCACGTTCGCGACCGACAACCGCGAGGCGGGCCGGCTCATCGGCGAGTGGACCGCCGCCCAGCTCGACGGGGAAAAGGCCACGATCGCGCTGCTCGACCTCTTCGACGACAAGGTCGTCTCGGTCGACTACGACCGCGACCAGGGCTTCCTCGAGGGCATGGGGATCGACGTCGCCGACCCGAACGTCAACGGCGACGAGGCCAAGACCGGCTCGTACGGCGGCGGCGTGTACGAGATCGTCGGCAACGAGGCGAGCCAGGGCGCCGAGGACGGCGGCCGGACCGCTATGGAGAACCTCCTCACGAAGAACCCGGACATCAACGTCGTCTACACGATCAACGAGCCGGCGGCCTACGGCGCCCACCAGGCGCTCGAGGCGGCCGGCACGGCCGACGACGTGCTGCTCGTCTCGGTCGACGGTGGTTGCGCCGGCGTCGAGAACGTCGCCAACGGCGTGATCGACGCCACGAGCCAGCAGTACCCGGTCAGAATGGCCGAGCTCGGCGTCGAGGCGATCGCCGAGCTCGCGCGGACGGGCGAGGCGCCGCAGACCACCGAGGGTCTCGACTTCTTCAACACGGGCGTCGAGCTCGTGACCGACACTCCCGCCGGCGGCGTCGAGTCCATCGACTCCACCGAGGCGTCGGAGATCTGCTGGGGCTGACGTGGTGTGCCGCGACGTCGCGACGCGGCGGCGCGGAACCCCGTCGCACCTCCTGAGACAAGGAGTCCTTCATGAGCACATCCACTCTGCCGGCGCGCGCGCATGACCCGGCCGCCGAGTTCCTCGACCGTCGCACCCCGCTCGAGCGGGCCCGCGGCGTCCTGCACCGCTACCCGGCCCTCAGCCCGGCGATCGTCCTGGTCCTGTCGGTCGTCGTCTTCGGTCTCCTCAACGACCGGTTCTGGGCGCCGGGCAACCTCTCGCTGATCACGCAGCAGGTCGCGGTCGTCGGGACGTTGGCAGTCGCGCAGACGCTCGTGATCCTGACGGCGGGGATCGACCTGTCGGTCGGGTCGATCATGGTCCTGGGCTCGGTGGTGATGGCACAGGCGGCCACGAGCATCGGGCTGCCGCCGCCCGTGGCGCTCCTGCTCGGCTTGCTCGTCGGCCTCGCGGCGGGTGGTGTCAACGGCGTCCTGGTCACCCGGCTGAAGCTGCCGCCCTTCATCGCCACGCTCGGGACGCTCAACGTGTTCCTGGCGATCACGCTCCTGTACTCGCGCGGTGCGACGGTTCGCGGCACCGACATGCCTGCGTTCATGACGTGGACCGGCACCACGTTCCCCGTCTTCGGGGTCCGGATCTCGATCGGTGTGCTCCTCATGCTCGCCGCCTACCTGGTCGTCGCGATCGCGCTGTCGCGCACCGCGTGGGGCAAGCACGTCTACGCCGTCGGCGACGACAAGGACGCGGCGCGGCTCTCCGGGATCAGCGTCAACCGGGTGCTGCTCAGCGTCTACCTGTCGGCAGGCGCGATCCTCGCACTCGCCGCCTGGCTCCAGATCGGCCGCGCCAACGCGGCGAGCCCCAACGTCGGCGTCGACATGAACCTCGACTCGATCACCGCCGTCGTCATCGGCGGCACGAGCCTCTTCGGCGGCCGCGGCACCGTCTGGGGCACGCTGCTGGGCGCGCTCATCGTCGGGGTGTTCCGCAACGGCCTCTCCCTGGCCGGCCTCGACGTGCTCTACCAGACCCTCGCCGTCGGCGTCCTCGTGATCGTCGCGGTCTCGCTCGACCAGTGGATCCGGAAGGTGCGCAAGTGACCACCATCGACACCACCACCACGACGGACGACGGCGTCACCCCGGGCGCGACGCCGGTGCTCCAGGCGCGTGGCCTCGTCAAGACCTTCGGGCGCGTCGTCGGGCTCGACGGCGTGGACATCGAGCTCTACCGCGGCGAGGTCCTGGCAATCATCGGGGACAACGGCGCCGGCAAGTCCACGCTGATCAAGTGCCTGACCGGTGCCGAGATCCCCGACCAGGGCGAGATCGTGCTAGACGGCGAGCGAGTCCACTTCAAGCGTCCCCAGGATGCGCGCGCTGCCGGCATCGAGACCGTGTACCAGACGCTTGCCGTCGCGCCGTCGCTCGACATCGCGTCCAACCTGTTCCTCGGGCGCGAGGTCCGGCGCAAGGGGTTCCTCGGTTCGGTGCTTCGGATGACGGACAGGGCGGGCATGCGTGAGCGTGCCCGCCGGGAGCTGCGCGACCTGGGGATCTCGACGCTCCAGGACGTGACCGTGCCGGTCGAGAACCTCTCCGGCGGCCAGCGTCAGGCCGTCGCGGTCGCCCGCGCGGCGGCGTTCGGCTCGAAGGTCGTCGTGCTCGACGAGCCGACGGCGGCGCTCGGCGTGCGCGAGTCCGGCCAGGTCCTCGAGCTGGTCCGAACCCTGCGCGACAACGGCGTGCCGGTGATCATCATCAGCCACAACATGCCCCACGTGTTCGAGATCGCCGACCGCATCCACGTGCAGCGGCTCGGCCGCCGCGCGGCGAGCATCACGCCGCGGTCGCACTCCATGACCGAGGCCGTCGCCATCATGACTGGCGCCGCCGAGGCTTGAGCCGCCAACCCCTCCCGCAGCACAAGAACGCCCGATCGAACGAAGGAGTTCGACCCATGACCTCCCCTGCCCGCGCCCGGGTGGTGCCGGCGCTCGCCGCCGCGCTCACCCTGCTCCTCGCGCCGACGGTGTCCGCCGCGGCCCCGGAACCCGTCGGCGACGAGCCGTACCGCCCGGCCATCCACTGGAGCCCCAGCAAGAACTGGATGAACGACCCCAACGGGCTCGTCTACCACGACGGGACGTACCACCTGTACTTCCAGCACAACCCGCACGGGAACCGCTGGGGGAACATGTCGTGGGGTCACGCGACCAGCCCGGACCTCGCGCACTGGACCGAGCAGCCGGTCGCGATCCCGCAGACGTTCGACGAGAACGGCACCGCGGTCGAGGACATCTTCTCCGGCTCCGTCGTGGTCGACCACGGGAACACGAGCGGCTTCGGCACCGTCGAGGACCCGCCGCTCGTCGCGCTCTACACGAGCGCGTACACCGACGCCCACCCGACGCTCGCGGGGATCCAGGCCCAGTCGCTCGCGTACTCGACCGACGGTGGGTACACCTGGACGAAGTACGAGGGCAACCCCGTGCTCGACCGCGGCAGCCGCAACTTCCGGGACCCCAAGGTGTTCCGGTACGACGACGGCGAGGGCCGCGCCTACTGGGTCATGGTCGCCGTCGAGGCGGTGGACCACCAGGTCGTGCTCTACCGCTCCGACGACCTCAGGAACTGGTCGTACCTGTCGACGTTCGGGCCGGCCAACGCGACCGGCGGCATCTGGGAGTGCCCGGACCTGTTCGAGCTGCCAATCGACGGCGACCCCCAGAACACGCGCTGGGTCATGGTCGTGAATCTCAACCCCGGCTCCGTCGCCGGCGGCTCGGGCGGCCAGTACTTCGTCGGTGACTTCGACGGCACCACGTTCACGCCCGAGCGGACCGTGGAGGGCGTCGAGGTTCCCGACGGCGAGGTCCTCGCCGACTTCGAGGCCGGCTGGGGCGACTGGACCGTCGTCAACGAGCCCGGGCATGCCGAGCAAGGCCCGTTCGGCGCCGAGCCGTTCCCGGGCACCGTCCCGGGCCAGCAGCAGGTCGCCGGCTTCTTCGGCGCGCGTCTCGTCAACTCCTTCGTCGGCCACGACTGGCCGACAGGCACCGCGGAGTCCGCACCGTTCACGATCGAGCGTGACTGGCTGGCGATGCTCGTGGGCGGCGGCAACCACCCGCGCCTCGACGGCGGTCAGCTCGGCAACGAGCCGCCGCCGGGCACGCTCCTGTGGGACGGTTTCGAGCAGCGCGCGGCCGGCCTCACGCTGGCCGACGCCGGTTGGACCGGTACCGGTGACCTCGCGGCCACGGCAAGCCCGTCGACCGCGGGCGGCGAGTACTACATCGGCGATGGCCGCCTCAACACCTGGGAGGGCGGCCCGCACGGCGACGGCAACGTCGGCACGCTGACCTCGCCCTCGTTCGTCCTCGACGGCGACCACGTGAGCATGCTCGTCGGCGGCGGGCGGCGCGCCGACTCCGACCCGCAGACGCTGCAGGTGCAGCTCCTCGTCGACGGTGAGGTGGTGCGCCATCTGACCGGCCCCGAGGCGGGCGACCTGCGCTGGCGGTCGTGGGACGTGAGCGACCTGCGTGGCCGCGACGCTCAGATCAGGGTCGTCGACCACGCGACCGGTGGATGGGGCCACCTCACGGTCGACCACGTCGTCGTCGGGGACGAGCCGGCCCTCCCGCGCAGCTCCGAGACCACGGTCAACCTCGTCGTCGACGGCGAGGTCGTCCGGAGCGCGACCGGCCGCAACTCCGAACAGCTCGACTGGGTCAGCTGGGACGTGGCCGAACTGCGGGGCAAGCAGGCGACGCTGCGGGTCGTCGACAACAACCGCGGCGGCTGGGGCCACATCCTGCTCGACCATGTCGTCGCCACGGACGCACCCGTAAACCCGGGTATCGAGCGGTACGACTGGCTGGACTGGGGGCGCGACTACTACGCCACCGTGTCGTTCGACAACGTGCCCGACGGGCGCCGCTACATGATCGGCTGGATGAACGACTGGACGTACGCCCAGGACATCCCGACGCATCCGTGGCGCTCGGCCATGACGCTGCCTCGCGAGGTGACGCTCACCGAGCAGGACGGGCAGGTCGTCCTCACCCAGCGCGTCGTGAAGGGCGTCGACCGCCTGGCGGTGCCGGCCGCCGCGACGCGGGTGCGGAACCTTCCTGTGACCGACGCGACGGTCCCGCTCTCCGACGCCGGTGACGTGTACCGGCTCGACGTGACGCTCGACGTGGGCGACGCCGACCGTGCCGGTGTCGTCGTGCGCTCCACGGGCGGCTTCGCCGTCGGGGACGCGGCGGCAGCGGAGGAGGGGACGGTGGTCGCGTACGACGCCAGGCGGCAGCGGCTCGTCGTCGACCGGACACGCTCGGGCGACGTGGGATTCCACCCGGCGTTCGCCGGCACCTCCTCCGCACCCCTGCCAGACTCGAGCGTCACCGACGGGCGAGTAAAGCTGCGGGTCTACGTCGACCGGTCGTCCGTCGAGGTCCTGACGGCCGACGGCCTGCGGACCGTCACGAGCCAGGTCTTCCCAGACCCCGCCTCGCTCGGCCTGGCCGCGTTCGCCGAGGGCGGCACGGCCCGTATCGTCTCGCTCACCGCCACGCCACTCACGCCGTCCGTGCACGTCGAGGGCTCCGGGCCCGCGGCACCCGCCTGCGCGGGAGCACCCGGTAGGCCCGGGGCCGTGCCCTGCGCCCGCTGAAGGAGGACCCCTCGTGCATACCCACCAGGACGCCCGGGTGCTCGTCGTCGGCGAGGCGCTGACGGACGTCGTGACGAGCGACGACGGCAACCACCGTGAGCACCCGGGCGGAAGCCCCGCCAACGTCGCGGTGACGCTCGGACGGCTCGGGCACCGGCCGCAGTTCGCGACGTGTCTCGGCGACGACGACCGTGGTCGACGACTACGCGCCTGGCTCTCCGAGTCTGGCGTCCGGCTCACCGCGGGCAGCGTCGGCAGCGGCCCGACGTCGGTTGCGGCCTCCCGGCTGCGGCCGGACGGCTCGGCCCGCTACGAGTTTTCCCTCACGTGGGCCCCGGTCCTGCCGCAGGCCGGGAGCGCGGGCGTCGTCCACGTCGGCAGCGTCGCGACGCTGGTGGAGCCCGGTGCCAGCGCCGTCCTCCGGCTCGTCGAGGAGGCGCGGGCGACCGCGACCGTCACCTACGACCCGAACCTGCGCCCCTCGATCTGCCCCGACCGCGCAGCCGTGCGGCGGCGGGTCGAACGCCTGGTGCAGCTCGCCGACGTCGTCAAGGTGTCCGACGAGGACCTCGCCTGGCTCTACCCGGGCAAGCCGTTCGATGCGGTCCTCAGGTCGTGGGCTGACGAGGCGCCCGGCGTGGTCGTCGGCACCAGGGGTGCCGACGGGGCCGTCCTGGTGGCGCGCGACGTCCAGCTCGACGTTCCCGGCCGTCAGGTCGAGGTGGTGGACACCATCGGTGCCGGGGACGCGTTCATGGGTGGTCTGATCCACGGGGTCGTGACGGCGGAGCTCGACGGCGCGGACCGTCGAAAACTGCTCGGCGCGGCGGACGCAGCCATCCTCGAGGGGATCGTCACGTTCGCCGCCACCATCGCGGCGGCCACCGTTGCCAGGCCTGGCGCTAACCCGCCGTGGTCGGTTGAGCGAACCTTCCCCGAGGCAGCGGCAGCCCGGGCCGCTGACGGCACACCTGCCCGAACCTGACCGACGCGCGAGGTGCGACTGGCCTGGTATCGGGCGCACCTCGCGCTGGCGGGCAGCCCGTGCGCCCAGCGCACCTTCTCCACGGAGCGTCATATCCAACGCTCGCGACAGGCTTGCGGACTTCCGGCCTTGACAGGTCGAGGTAACGCGCGTAAGTTGCGACTAACGCGCGTTAGCGAAAGGGTGTCGATGACGACCAAGAGCGAATCTCGAGCGGAACGTTCGCGCACCGGCGGGACGCCCGTCCCGCCGCGCGCCGGCTCCGCCACGATGGGGGACGTCGCGAAACGGGCAGGCGTCTCGCGCACCACCGTCTCGTTCGTCCTCAACGACCGCGCCGACGCTGGCATCCCGGACGACACGCGCCGCCGCGTGCTCCACGCGGCGGCCGAGCTCGGGTACCGCCCGAACGCCGGCGCCCGCGCGCTCGCGGCCCGCCGGAGCGACTGGTACGGGATCGTCACGGAGATCG
>JAPSKJ010000327.1 GCA_031177735.1 Nocardioides sp. | reverse complement strand
CGCCGGCCTTCGCGACCGCCGGGATGTCCTCGGGCGGTGCTCCCTTGGGGAACCGCACGACGGTCGGCGCGTCGGAGACCTCCACCGCCTCGTTGAGGAGCTCGCGGAGCCGGGCCGGGTCGCGGGGGGCGGCGATCCGCAGGCCGGGGACCACCTGCAGCACCGACATGTCCCACATGCCGTTGTGGGAGGCCCCGTCGTCACCGGTCACGCCGGCCCGGTCGAGCACGAAGGTCACGCCGCACTTGTGCAGCGCGCAGTCCATCAGGACCTGGTCGAAGGCGCGGTTGAGGAATGTGGCGTAGACCGCGACGACCGGGTGCAGCCCGCCCATCGCCAGGCCGGCCGCCGAGGTGGCGGCGTGCTGCTCGGCGATCCCGACGTCGAAGGTGCGGTCGGGGAAGCGAGCCTGGAACTGATCGAGGCCCACCGGGTGCATCATCGCGGCCGTGATCGCGACGAGGTCCTGGCGGCGGTGGCCGATGTGCACGATCTCGTCGGCGAAGACGTCGGTCCAGATCCGGCCGCGCAGGCGCTCGACGCCGGTGGCGACGTCGAACGGCTGCGGCGAGTGGAACTGGTCGGCCTCGTGGCGCTCGGCGGCGTCGTAGCCGAAGCCCTTGCGGGTGATCGCGTGCACGATGACCGGGCCGCCGAAGCGCTTGGCCTGCGTGAGCGCCTGCTCCATGGCCGCACGGTCGTGGCCGTCCACCGGGCCGACGTACTTCAGGCCGAGGTCCTCGAAGAGGCCCTGTGGCGCGAGAGCGTCCTTGAGGCCCTTCTTCATCGCGTGGAGCACGTCGTAGGTCGCACCGCCGACGCCCGGCACCGCGTTGAGGCGGCGCTTGACCAGCTCGAGCGCCTTCTCGTAGTGCGGGTTGGTGCGCAGCGAGGTGAGCGCGTTGGCCAGGCCGCCGATGGTGGGGGTGTAGGAGCGGCCGTTGTCGTTGACGACGATGACCAGCTTGGAGTCGGAGGCGACCGCGATGTTGTTGAGCGCCTCCCACGCCATGCCGCCGGTCAGGGCGCCGTCACCGATGACCGCGACGACGTGGCGGTCCTCGCCCCGGATCGCGTAGGCCTTGGCCAGGCCGTCGGCATAGCTGAGCGCGGTCGAGGCGTGGGAGTTCTCCACGACGTCGTGCTCGGACTCCGCCTGGCTGGGATAACCCGACAGCCCGCCCTCCTGCCGCAGCGTCGAGAAGGCGTCGGCACGGCCGGTGAGCATCTTGTGCACGTAGGCCTGGTGACCGGTGTCGAAGACGACACGGTCCTGCGGCGACTCGAACACGCGGTGCACGGCCAGCGTCAGCTCGACGACACCGAGGTTGGGACCGAGGTGGCCGCCGACCGGCGAGCAGCTGGTCACCAGCAGGTCACGGATCTCGGCGGCCAGCGCGGTCAGCTGGTCCTCGCTGAGCTCGCGGAGGTCCGCCGGGCCGGTCACCTGGTCGAGTACACCCATGGCGCGAGGCTACCGTGCGGGGCTGCGAATGACCGCGACGGCGGGCTCGTGCAGGGAGCCGAGCCACACCCGGCCGTCGTGCTCGCGGACCCCGGTGACCATGTGGAAGTCGGGGCTGTCGAGGTCGACGTCGTGCACCAGCTCGCCGGTCACGTCGTAGGCCTGCACACGCACCGTGCGCCGCGGCTTGGGCTGCAGGCGCTCGGGCACCCGGGTGATGCTCCGCTGCAGCCAGCCGGGGGCGTGCTGCAACCGCTCGACGACGGGGTCGGTGGGCGAGGCGATGGTCACCCAGATCAGGCCGTCGGAGCCGGTGGAGATGTTGTCGGGATAGCCCGGGAGGTCGGCCGCCAGGTGATCGCGCGGGCGGCCGTCGAGCCAGTGCCGCACCACCGTGCGCCCGGCGCACTCGGCGACCGCGACGAACGATCCGTCCGGGGCGAGCGCGACCCCGTTGGCGAAGGCGAGGCCGTCCGCGACCACGGTCGTGGTGCCGTCGGGGTCGAGCCGGATGAGCCGGCCGGTGCGCGTGTTCTGCAGCATCTCGTCCTTCCACCGGTCGATCCCGAAGCGGCGGGAGGAGTCGGTGAACCACACCGTCCCGTCCGGCGCGAGCGCGGCGTTGTTGCAGAAGGTCAGCGGCACGCCGTCGACCCGGTCGGTCACCTGCTCGACGCCACCGCTGCGCGGGTCCACCCGGAGTACGCCGCGCCGCGCATCGCACACCAGCAGGCGCCCGTCGGGGTCGATCTCGAGGCCGAGCGGGCGGCCGCCGGTGCGGGCGACCGCGTCGATGCGGGCGCCGTCGTGGCTGATCCGCCAGATGGTGCCGTCCGCGGTGCCGGTGAAGACGGCGCCCTGGTCGGGACCGGCCCCGGCGACCACCACGTCCTCGGCGCCCATCGCCGGGACGGCGTACACGGTGAGGGTCATGGCCCCCGAACCTAGAGGGCGGCGGCGAGCTTGCGGTAGAGATCGGACTCGAGGAACGGCAGCAACGCGATCCGGGCGGAGTCGGTCAGGTCCAGCGCCGGCACCGCGGCCGGGTCGACGAAGACGATCTGGCGGCCTTCGCCGCAGACGATGTCGGCGTCGGTGAGGTCGGTGGCCGCGGCGTAGAACCGCAGCACGTCGTCGCTCCCGGTCTCCGGGTGGAAGACCGTGAACTCGCCGTAGAGGTGCAGGTCCACCGGGTCGAGCCGGACGCCGGTCTCCTCCTCCAGCTCACGCACCGCACCCGGCAGGAACTCCTCGCCGTCCTCGACGTGGCCGCCGCACACGCCCCACTTCTCCGGCGAGATCGGCGCGTGCTCATCGCGCTCCTGCAGGAGCACCCAGCCGCGAGGGTCGACGAGGACGACACAGGCGAATCGCACCATGCCGGCCAACCTATCCGGTGACCTGCGCAAGCAGGCTGAACCGCACCTCCCGCACGTGGTTGTCCACGTTGAGGTCGACCAGGCAGATGCTCTGCCAGGTGCCGAGAGCCAGCCGGCCGTCGAGGACGGGCACGGTGGCGTAGGGCGGGATCAGCGCCGGCATCACGTGCGAGCGGCCATGGCCCGGGCTGCCGTGGCGGTGCTTCCAGCGGTCGTCCTTGGGCAGCAGGTCGTCGAGGGCGGCCAGCAGGTCGTCGTCGCTGCCCGCACCCGTCTCGAGGATCGCGATGCCAGCGGTCGCGTGCGGCACGAAGACGTGCAGCAGCCCGTCGCGCTCCTGTCCCGCGGCAGCGAAGTCGGCGGCCTCGCGGGTGATGTCGAGGACGCACTCGCGGCTGCCGGTCTCGAACCGGTGGGTCTGGGATCGCATCGCGCTCATCCTAGGCGGCTCAGGCGGCGACGCCGGGCGGGTCACCGGCGGGGTCGGTCAGCCCACCGGCGCACGACGCGTTCGGCTCAGGGGCGGTCACGCCGCCGGCGTACCGCTGGATGAAGAGGTCGAGCCGCGGGTCGTCGGCGCC
>JAPSKJ010000326.1 GCA_031177735.1 Nocardioides sp. | reverse complement strand
TTGTGGGCGCTCACGGCGATCATCTGGGCGGTGCACTCCGGCACCAGCGTGACCCGCATGTCGGTGCGCGGCGGGATGCTGCACGTGCGGTGGCGCGGCACTCGTCTCATGTTCGACCTGACCAGCCCGCTCACCGCGGTCGACGTCATCGGCAAGCCGGGGCGTCACGGCTGGCAGGTGCGCATCCTGCGGATGGAGTTCACACCGTTCGTGATCGACTCCTCGATGGTCGACCCCCACGAGTTCATGCGGGTGCTGCGCTACTACCGCCCCGAGGTCTGAGCCTCGCCCGACGCCTCAGCCGGCCGAGACGGGCCGGTCGCGGGCGTCGGCGAGCCGAGCCTCCTCGGCGGCCTTCTCCTCCAGCTCGCGACGGCGCTCCTCGGAGGATCCCGGCGGCGAGACCAGCGCGTTGGGGCCGCCGGGGAGTCGCTGCAGCGCGGTGCGGGCGAAGATCTGCTGCGTGGTGGTCGTCCGCTCCGAGCGGTCCGAGCCGAGGAACGAGACGAACCAGTGCAGCACCGCGGTCACGCGGTTCTTGAAGCCGGTCAGGTAGAAGATGTGCACCGCCAGCCACATCATCCAGGCGATGAAGCCGGTCAGGCGCAGTCGGCCGACCATCGCGACGGCGTTGAACCGGCTGATGGTGGCCATCGAGCCCTTGTCGAAGTACTTGAACGGGCCCTTGGAGGGCTTGCCCTCGAGCCGGTGCTCGATCTCCTTGGCGGCGTGCTTCGCACCCTGGATCGCGACCTGGGCGACGCCCGGGAGGTTGTCGAGGGAGATCATGTCGCCGACCACGAAGACCTCGGGGTGACCCGGCAGGGTGAGGTCGGGGTTGACCGCGATCCGGCCGGCCCGGTCCAGAGCGGCGCCGGTCTGCTCGGACAGCGTCTTGCCGAGCTCGGAGGCCTGCACGCCGGCGGCCCAGATCTTGGTGATGGCCTCGATGCGCTGGACGGTGCCGTCCTTGAACTTCATCTCCAGGCCGCGCTCGTCGACGTCGGTGACCATCGCGCCGAGGATGACCTCGACGCCCATCTCCTCCAGCGACTTCTGCGCGCTGCGGCCCAGCTTCTCGCCGAACGGCGGCAGCACCTGCGGCGCGGCGTCGACCAGGACGACGCGGGCGTGCTCGGCCGAGATGTTGGTGAAGTCCTTCCGCAGGGTGCGGCGGGCGAGCTCGGCGATCTGCCCGGCGAGCTCCACACCGGTGGGGCCGGCGCCGACGACGACGAAGGTCAGCAGGCCCTCGATCGGGTCGCCGCGCTCGGCGCCGATCTCGGCCAGCTCGAAGGCGCCGAAGATCCGGCCGCGCAGCTCGAGCGCGTCGTCGATGCTCTTCATGCCCGGGGCGAACTCGGCGAACTGGTCGTTGCCGAAGTAGGACTGGCCGGCGCCGGCAGCGACGATGAGCGAGTCGTACGACGTCGTGGTGACCCGGCCGAGCACCTCGGAGGTCACCGTGCGGTTCTCGAGGTCGATGGCCGTGACCTCGCCGAGGAGGACCTTGGCGTTCTTCTGCCGGGCGAGGATCTCCCGGGTGGGCGGCGCGATCTCGCCCTGCGACAGGATGCCGGTCGCCACCTGGTAGAGCAGCGGCTGGAACAGGTGGTGCGAGGTCTTGGCGATCATGGTGACGTCGACGTCGGCGCGCTTGAGCGCCTTGGTGCCGAAGAGGCCGCCGAAGCCGGAGCCGATGACGACGACCTGGTGCCGGCCGCTGCCCTTCGTCGTACCGCTGGGAGCTCCCGTGCCTCCCGGGGTGAGCGCACTGCTCGATGCGGATGCCATGCCACGACCTTCCTCTGCCTCGACCTATCGCTTTTAGATCGTTCAAGGTCCATTCTGGACCCCCGTCGAGTTCATCCGGTATCCCGGGCGGCGTCTGTATGTTCACACCGCGCGCGGGAATCTCTGCGGGGCCCTGCGACACCGACCAGAAAAACCTTCAACCAGATGTGGTTTGGCTGCTCGGACCGCGGGTATAACCGCTCCTGATCAGAGGCGACGAAGACCACCTGGAGGCGCTGTGCCGCTCAACCGGCCCCCACTGACGCTGGGCCCCGGCCCCCGGGGCGTGCACGACGCACGCCGGCAGGTGGTCCAGGTCTGCCGCGACATCGGACGTGAAGACCTCATCGAGTGCGCCGAGCTGGGCGTCTCCGAGCTGGTCACCAACGCGCTCCTGCACGGCGCTGACCCCATCCAGGTCCGCGTGCGCGGCACCTGGGACCACCCGCGGGTCGAGGTGCGGGACGCGTCGGTGGAGGGTCCGGTGCTGCCCGGCCCGCTCGCCCTCGACGCCGACGACGACCTCCTGCTGACCTTCGGCCGCGGCCTCTCGATCGTTGCTCGCGCCTCCGTCGCCTGGGGCGCCGACATCGAGCAGGACGGCAAGGTCGTGTGGTTCGCCCCCGCCACCGACATCTCCGAGGACGGCGTCGACGGCGTCGTCACCGGCGCCGCGACCCCGCCTCCGCCGCGCGAGGTCGTGGACCCGATCGACGTGGAGATCGTCGGCGTCCCGCTCCGGCTCTACGTCGGCTTCCAGAACCACTTCCGCGAGCTGCGCCGCGAGGTGCGGCTCCTCGCCCTGGCCCACGAGCACGATTACCCGCTGGCCAAGAACCTCTCCGACCTGTTCGGCGCCCTCGAGCGCCAGCTGCGCGACGGGATCGGCCTGAGCCAGATGGACAACATGCTCACCGCCGGCGGCGACACCGTCGACCTCGGTGTCCGCATGCCGCGCGCGGCAGCCGCCACGCTGCAGCGCTTCCTCGAGCTGCTCGACCTCGCCGACGAGTTCTGCCGCGAGGAGCGACTGCTCTCGCTGGCCCGCACCGAGGAGCAGCGCACGTTCCAGCGTTGGTTCCTGGGTGAGTACATCCGCCAGGCCCGCGGCGAGCAGCCGACACCGTGGGCCGAGGAGCAGACCGTCCACCGCCACGCTGTCCAGTAAGGCCCCAGTAGCCTGACCGGGTGACCTCGCGGACCCTGGCCGTCGTCGCCGCTGGCGGCGCGCTCGGGAGCCTGGCGCGGTACGCCGTCGGCGTGGCTCTCCCGCACGAGCCGGGCGGGTTCCCCTGGGGCACTCTGGTGGTCAACGTCGTGGGCTCGTTCCTGCTCGGCGTGCTGACCGTGCTGGTGCTCTCGACCTGGTCGCGGCGTCCGCTCGCCCAGAATTTTCTCGGCGTGGGCGTGCTGGGCGGCTTCACCACGTTCTCGGCGTACTCACTCGAGCTGCGCGACCTGCTGGCCGCTGACCGGCCGGTGCTCGCGCTCCTCTACGCGGCCCTCACGCTGGCGGCCGGCCTCGGTGCCGCCGCCCTCGGCCTGTCCGCCAGCGTGGCGGCGGGGCGGGACGAGGCAGCGTGACGGTGCTGCTCGTCCTCGCCGGCGGTGCCGTGGGGGCGCCGGTGCGCTACCTGGTGGA
>JAPSKJ010000325.1 GCA_031177735.1 Nocardioides sp. | reverse complement strand
GGGTCGCTGGTGCCGGCGGCGGCCAGCACCAGCGCGTCGAGCTCGCGCACGCGGGCCGCCCGCAGCGCCTCGCGCATCCGAGCGTCGAGCACCTCCAGGAAGCGCGGCTCGAGGCCGAGCACCCGCGTGGCCCGGATCTTGACGTGTCGGTGGCGCGCGGATGCGGCCTCCACGGCGGTCGGGACGTCGACCTTGGCGTGGAACGCCTCGGAGAGCAGGAGCGGCACGACGACGATCTCGTCGTGGCCGGCCCTCACCAGGCGGTCCACGACGGTCTGGAACGACGGGGTGGACAGCTCGAGGAACGCCGCCTCGACCCGCAGGTCGGGGCGCTGGGCGCGGACCTCGTTGACGAGCGCCGTGATGGTGGCGGCGGAGCGGGGGTCACGGGAGCCGTGGGCCAGCGCCACCAGTGCAGGAGCAACCATCTCGGGTGGCCTCCTTATCTTGCGTTGCAGTGGGCTCCGGCCGCCGCGTCGTTGGGGGAGCCGGATGGGGGTGGGATCAGGTGTGGATGCCGCATTCGGTCTTGCCGGTGCCAGCCCAGCGACCGCTGCGGGGGTCCTCGCCGGGGGCGACCCGGCGGGTGCACGGCTCGCAGCCGATCGAGGGGTAACCGTCGTAGACCAGGGGGTTGACCAGCACGCCGTTCTCGGCGATGTAGGTCTCGACCTGCTCGTCGGACCACCGGGCCAGCGGGGAGACCTTGACCTTGCGCTTCTTGGCGTCCCAGCCGATCACCGGCGCGATGACACGGTTGTGGGTCTCGGCGCGCCGGAGGCCGGTCGCCCAGGCGTCGTAGTTGCTCAGTGACTCGGCCAGCGGCTGGACCTTGCGCAGCTTGCAGCACAGGTCCGGGTCGGTCTTGTAGAGATCCTTGCCGTACGTCGCGTCCTGCTCCGCGACGCTCTGCACCGGCGTGATCGTCAGCAGGTTCACGTCGAGCGTGGCCGCGACCGCGTCGCGGGTGCCGATCGTCTCGATGAAGTGGTAGCCGGTGTCGAGGAAGACGACGTCGATGCCGGGCACCACCTTCGCGGCCAGGTGCGCCAGCACGGCGTCACCCATCGACGAAGTCACGCAGAAGCGCTCCCCGAACGTCGCGGCCGCCCACTCGATGATCACCTCGGCGGGCGCCAGCTCGAGCTCGGCGCCCCAGTGGGAGACGATCTCGCGCAGCTCCTCGGGCGAGCGGTCTCCGGTGTCCGCGCCGCGGCGCGCGCGGGCGGTCATGGTCGCTGCAGCCGTCATCGTGCAGCCCCCTTCGGTTGGATGATGCCCAGTAGACGTAGCGAGAAGGCGCGCAGGCACTCGCGGCATTCCCAGGCACCGTGCGGCGAGGTCGTCCGGCCGTCGGCCTCGACCACCTCGTGCGGCCACAGGTCCTCGCCACCGCAGAACGGGCAGTGGAAGGGCACGGCGCGCTGGGAAGCCTCGCTCATGGCACGGGCTCCAGGAGGGGCTCGTCACCGAGGACCTTGTCGCCGCGGAGGAGCTCCTCCTCGGCCCGGGCGACCCAGGTGGTGAAGCTCTCCCCGTCGGTGCGGTCGGCGAGGTAGTTGACCACCAACGCGCTGATGTAGTCGTCGAGGCCGGCGCTGGTCACCTTGTGGGCGCGCAGCTTGCGGCCGAAGTTGGCCTGCAGGCCGGTCGCCCCGCCGAGGTGGACCTGGAAGCCCTCGACCTGCCGGCCGTTGTCGTCGAGCACGAGCTGGCCCTTCAGCCCGATGTCGGCGACCTGGGTGCGGGCGCACGCGTTGGGGCAGCCGTTGACGTTCACGGTGATCGGTGTGTCGAGGTCGGGGAACCGCTTCTCGAGCTCGGCGACGAGCTTGCGCGCCCGCTCCTTGGTGTCGACGATCGCGAGCTTGCAGAACTCGATGCCGGTGCAGGCCATCGTGTTGCGGCGCCAGTTGGACGGCCGGGCGGAGAGCCCGATGAGGTCGAGGGCATCGATCAGCGGCTCGACCTTGTCGGGCGCGACGCCGAGGATGACGATCTTCTGGTACGGCGTGAGTCGAGCACCGGAGGCGCCGTGCTCCTCGAGCAGGTCGGCCAGCTGGATGAGCAGGGTGCCGGACACGCGACCCGCCGTGGGCGCGACGCCGACGTAGAAGTTGCCGTCCTTCTGCTCGTGCACCCCGATGTGGTCGCGGTGACCGGTCGGCGGCGGCGGCGAGGGGTTGCTGACCAGCGGCTTGCCGAGGTACTCGTTCTCCAGGACCTCGCGGAACTTCTCCACGCCCCAGTCGGCGACGAGGAACTTCAGGCGGGCCCGCGACCGCAGCCGGCGGTAGCCGTAGTCGCGGAAGATGCCGGCCACGCCCTCCCAGACGTCGGCGACCTCGTCGAGCGGGATCCACACGCCGAGCTTGGCGGCGAGCATCGGGTTGGTCGACAGCCCGCCGCCGACCCACACGTCGAAGCCGGGGCCGTGCTCCGGGTGGACCGTGCCCACGAACGAGACGTCGTTGGTCTCGGGGGACACGTCGTGGCCGGGGTGGCCGGTGAGCGCGGTCTTGAACTTGCGGGGGAAGTTGGAGAAGCGCGGGTCGCCGAGGTAGCGGCGCTTGATCTCCTCCAGTGCAGGGGTGCCGTCGATGATCTCGTCGACGGCGACACCCGCGACCGGGGAGCCCAGGAACGGGCGCGGCGAGTCACCGCACGCCTCGAGCGAGGAGAGTCCTGCCTCGTCGAGCTTCTCCCAGATCGCCGGCACGTCCTCGACCCGGATCCAGTGGTACTGGATGTTCTCGCGGTCGGTCACGTCCGCGGTGTCTCGTGCGTAGTCGCGGCCGATCTCGCCGAGCGCACGCACCGCGGCGGGGGAGAGCAGCGCCCCGTCGGAGCGGACCCGCATCATGAAGTAGCGGTCGTCCAGCTCCTCCTCGTCGAGGATGGCCGTCTTGCCGCCGTCGATGCCGGGCTTGCGCTGGGTGTAGAGGCCCATCCACCGGAACCGCCCGCGCAGGTCCGAGGGGTCGATCGAGTCGAAGCCGCGCTTGGAGTAGATGTGAAGGATCCGGTCGCGGACGTTGAGCGGGTCGTCGTCCTTCTTCGACTGCTCGTTCTTGTTCAGCGGCTCGGTGTAACCGAACGCCCACTGCCCCTCACCGCGCTTGGGACGCGGGATCTCGGTCTTCTGTGGGGGCTGGGGCTTGTAGCGCAGGTCAGGCATGACGGTGGGTCGTCCTCAGGGGATGTGGGCGCGGCACTCGCAAGTCCGGCGCCCGGCGGATTACTTCGTCTCGGGCGGGGCCGCGCTGCTCAAAGGAGCGGAAGATCGCGCGGCGTCAGCGAGGCCAACACATCATGCTGCGGGTGCGCCCGAAGTCCACGTGGCGACGTACCACGAGGTGCGCATGGGTTGCAGCGGTGACCATGTCAAGGAGTCTCAGCCCTCGGACCGACTTCCCACAACCGGAGATCTCATGTGTTGAGACG
>JAPSKJ010000324.1 GCA_031177735.1 Nocardioides sp. | reverse complement strand
CGGCGGCGTCGGTGGGCGCGCAGGTCCAGTTCTCGCCGGTGACCGAGTAGATGCACGCCTGGGCGCGCCACGCGGCACCCGCGACGTGCGGGACGCTGACGGTGCCGGTGATCGTGCCGATGCCCGCGCGGTCGAGCTCGACCGTCGGGAGGGCGGTGCCCGTCGCGCTCGCGGCGCCGGCGGTCACGACATCAGCCGCACCGAAGGTCGGCTTGTCGTTGTACCACTCGGCCTGCGCGTCGTCGGCGCTGAAGACGAGCTTGACCTGCTTGCCGGGGGCCACCCCGTAGGACTCCTCGGGCGTGTCACCCCACTGGTAGTACTCGAGCAGGTAGCCACCGTTGCGGTCCGCGATGTCGCCACCGAGGTACTGCTTGGTCGTGGCGTCGTAGGCCTCGACGTAAGCACCGAAGAAGGGCGCACCGGTGTGGTCGACGACCACACCGCTGAGGGTGCCGGTCGGCGGCGTCGTCGGCGCGTCCTGCGCGGCGAGGGCCACCGTGGGCGCCGCGGCGTTCGCGCCCGGGACGAGCTGGAACGGGGTGCCCGTGGCGTCTTCGTCGTCGGTGCCGCCCGCGATCGTGTACTTGAAGCCGGCGCGCCCGGCGCCGACCTTGTAGGTCCCCGCGTCGCGGTGGGAGACGACGAACTGACCGAGGCGGTTGGCGCTGGCGCCACCCACGTCGACCCAGTCCGACGGGTTCGCCGGGTCCTGGCGGTAGAGGTCCACGCTGGCGAACGGGACGGGCGCCCCGGTTGCCGCGTCGACGACGACGCCCTTGGCGTAACCCCGGTCGGAGTCAGCGTGGGCGGCCTGCTGGAAGCCGGTCGGAACAGCCAGTGCGAGAGCGGTGGCTGCCGCCAGCGGGATGAAGCGTCTGCGAATCACTGCAGACCCCTTTCCGTGTAGGGAACTGCGGGATTCCGCAGTCCGGTGAAGACCTCCGTGCTCTACCCAGCGCGGTGGTGACCGAAACCACTGATGGAGCACATTCGGAACTTCGGGTGAAGAAACCCGGAAATGTCCGGGTCCCCCACCAAACTTTCGAAGTCGTCCTGAGTAAATTCGACACACCCCGAACCACCCGAATGGACTATCCCGATATGACCCGTTCGGGTGGTCCGGCCCGGGCTGTCCTCCGCGCGGGCGCGAATGCTGGGTCCGGGCGGGGCGCCGGTAGACTCAAGCGGGTGTCCACCACCGTCCCGACCAGCGTGTTCCCTCGGCTCGAGCCCCGTCTCGCGGAGGTGGTCAAGCCGATCCAGTACGTCGGCGGCGAGCTGAACTCCACCCTCAAGGAGTGGGACTGCGGCGCCGGACCGGACGGCACCGGCGAGACCGTGCGCTGGGCACTGATGTACCCCGACGCCTACGAGGTCGGCCTGCCCAACCAGGGCGTCCAGATCCTCTACGAGGTGCTCAACGAGCGGGACTGGATCCTCGCGGAGCGCACCTACGCGGTCTGGCCGGACATGGAGCGCATCATGCGCGCGGGCGACGAGCACGGTCCGATCCCGCAGTTCACCGTCGACGCGCACCGGCCGGTGCGTGCCTTCGACGTCTTCGGCCTCAGCTTCTCGACCGAGCTGGGCTACACGAACATGCTCAACGCCCTGGACCTGGCCGGCATCCCGCTCCATGCCGTCGACCGCACCGAGGACGACCCCATCGTGCTGGCCGGCGGCCACGCCGCGTTCAACCCCGAGCCGATCGCCGACTTCCTCGACGCAGCCGTGCTGGGTGACGGCGAGGAGGTCGTCCTGGCGATCTCCGAGGTCATCCGCGAGTGGAAGCAGCAGGGCCGGCCTGCGGGCGAGATGGCCAGCCCGCGTGATGAGCTGCTGCGCCGCCTGGCGGTGAGCGGCGGCGTCTACGTGCCCAAGTTCTACGAGGTGACCTACACCGCCCCGGAGGCCGGAGCCTCCATCGCCTCCGTTGCGCCCATCGTGCCGGGTGTGCCGCACCGGGTCCGCAAGCACACGTTGATGGACCTCGACGCGTGGCCCTACCCGGCGAAGCCGCTGGTGCCGCTCGCGGAGACGGTCCACGAACGGTTCAGCGTGGAGATCTTCCGTGGCTGCACCCGTGGCTGCCGGTTCTGCCAGGCCGGCATGATCACGCGACCGGTGCGCGAGCGGTCCATCAACACCATCGGCCAGATGGTCGAGAACGGTATCCGCAAGTCCGGCTTCGAGGAGGTCGGCCTGCTCTCGCTCTCCAGCGCCGACCACACCGAGATCGCCGAGGTGGCCGCGGGCCTGGCCGACCGCTACGAGGGCAGCAACATCTCGCTGTCCCTGCCGTCCACCCGGGTCGACGCCTTCAACATCACGCTGGCCAACGAGTTCTCCCGCAATGGTCGTCGCTCCGGTCTCACCTTCGCGCCCGAGGGCGGGTCCGAGCGGATGCGCAAGGTCATCAACAAGATGGTGACCGAGGAGGACCTGATCCGGACCGTCGCGACGGCGTACTCCCACGGCTGGCGGCAGGTGAAGCTCTACTTCATGTGCGGCCTGCCGACGGAGACCGACGAGGACGTCCTGGCGATCGCCGACCTGGCGAAGAAGGTCATCGCCAAGGGCCGGGAGGTCTCCGGGCGCAACGACATCCGGTGCACCGTCTCCATCGGCGGCTTCGTGCCGAAGCCGCACACGCCGTTCCAGTGGGCGGGCCAGCTCGACCACCAGACGACCGACGAGCGGCTGAAGAAGCTGCGCGACGTCGTGCGCGAGGACAAGCGGTTCGGCCGCGCGATCGGGTTCCGCTACCACGACGGCAAGCCGGGGATCATCGAAGGACTCCTCTCCCGCGGCGACCGACGGGTGGGCCGCATCATCGAGGAGGTCTGGCGCGACGGCGGCCGCTTCGACGGCTGGAGCGAGCACTTCTCCTACGAGCGCTGGGTCGCCTGCGCCGAGAGGGCGCTCACCGGCACCGGTGTCGACCTCGACTGGTACACCACCCGCGAGCGCGGCTACGACGAGGTGCTCCCGTGGGACCACCTCGACTCCGGCCTCGACAAGGACTGGCTGTGGGCCGACTGGGAGGACGCCCTCGCGGCTGCCGAGGGGCAGGACATCGAGGTCGAGGACTGCCGGTGGACGCCGTGCTACGACTGTGGGGTCTGCCCGGAGATGGGCACCGAGATCCAGATCGGCCCGACCGGCCAGAAGCTGCTGCCGCTCAGCGTGGTCTGAGGGTGACCGGACCGGCCCGTCAGCTCTGCCAGGGCGGGTCGGTCACCGGGCTGCCGCTGGGGGGCGCGTGCGCACCTGGTCCTCGATGTACGCCGGCCTGCTGGCGTAGATCCCCAGCAGCAGCTGCGGCACGCACAATCCGGTGAGCAGCAGCAGCGGCCAGGTCCAGCCGTCGGTCGCGTCGTGGAGCAGCCCGATCGAGAACGGCCCGAGCGCGGCGATGAGGTAGCCCACCGACTGGGTGACGCTGGAGAGGGTGGCCGTCC
>JAPSKJ010000323.1 GCA_031177735.1 Nocardioides sp. | reverse complement strand
GTGGCGGACACGCACGTGCCCAAGCGGGCGCGGGAGATGCCCGCCGCCGTGTGGGATGCGCTCGAGAATGCCGACGTGCTGCTGCACGCCGGTGACTGGGTCGACGTGCGGCTCCTCGACGAGTGTGAGTCCCGGGCGCCTCGGTTGGTCGGCGTCTACGGCAACAACGATCACGGCGCGCTCCGGGAGCGGCTGCCCGAGGTCGCCCGCGTCGAGATCGACGGCGTACGCCTCGGCGTCGTGCACGAGACCGGCCCGGCCCTCGGCCGCGAGGAGCGCTGCGCCGCCCGCTTCCCCGACCTCGACGTCCTCGTCTTCGGCCACAGCCACATTCCGTGGGACACGACCACCGGCACCGGTCTGCGTCTGCTCAACCCCGGCTCGCCGACCGACCGGCGCCGTCAGCCGCACTGCACCTACCTGACCGCGGTCGCCGACGCCGGGCAGCTCCGCGACGTCGTGCTGCACCAGATACGCCGGTTGGTGGAGTAGCCGCGGAGCCCCTGACGTGCACCGGCAAAACTCGTCCGCCGGGTCTGGCGCCCGCGCGCCGAGCGGAGTAGGCAGGAAGTCCACCGGCAGTGCCGGACCGGGCACTGCCACGTCCCCGAGAGGAGCGGGCCGTGTACGCACGATCCACCACATTGCAGGGAAGTCCGGACAGAATCGACGAGGGCATCTCCTTCATCCAGGAGCAGGTCGCCCCCATGCTCAACCAGATCGAGGGCTGCCGCGGGCTCTCGATGCTGGTCGACCGCGAGACCGGCCGATGCATCGCGACGAGCTCGTGGGAGAGCGAGCAGGCGATGCACGCGAGCGAGGAGCGGATGCGCCCGATCCGCGACCGTGGCCGGGAGATCTTCGGCGGCTCGATGCAGGTCGACGTGTGGGAGATCGCCGTCATGCACCGGACCCATCACGGCGAGTGCTGCCGGGTCTCCTGGCTGCGCGGTGATCTCGACGCCATGACGGAGACCTTCCGTGTCGGCCTGCTCCCCCAGCTCGAGCAGGTCGACGGGTTCTGCAGCGCGAGCCTGTTGGTCAACCGGTCGACCGGCATGGCCTGCTCCACCACGGTCTGGGAGTCCCGGGCCGCGATGGAGGCCAGCCGCTCGTCGGCCGACGAGATGCGCCGTCGCGCCGCGAGTGACTCGGGCGGCGAGATCCTCGACGTGCACGAGTTCGACCTCGCCTACGCGCACCTGCACGTGCCCGAGATGGCCTGACCAGGCGCCTGACGAGAAGGGACGCACACGTCCCACGAGGCCGGGCCCGTCCCAGCGGGCTCGGCCGCGACGCGCGGACCGCAGCCGCTGCTCGGCTGGGAGCAGGACGACAGCGGCCCGCTCAGAGCAGGAGCTCGCGCAGCATCCGGTCGGAGGCGAGCAGCGCGTCGCGATCATGGGTCGACGTGCTCGCCATCAGCTCGTCGGCCTTGGTTCGCTCGGCCAGCCGCTCGAGGTGCCGCCGGACCGTCCGGGGGCTCCCGGCCACGGCTCGCTCGAGGGAGGCTTCGACCCGGCGCCGCACCTGATCCGGCCAGGAGGCGTCGCGGATGGCGGCCACGGTCTCGAGCGGCGGGAACTCGCCGGTCTGGCGCGACAGCGCCATCGCCCACGCCTCGGGCAAGGCCAGCTCGCGTGCGGTGGCGTCGTCATCGGCGACGATCACGTCCAACGAAACCGTCACCCGCGGGACACTGCCGCGGTGCGGACGGAACTCGTGGCGGTAGCGAGTCAGGGCTGCGGGGAGCTCAGCGGACTCGAGGATGGGGCCGCCAAGGACGACGGGCAGCCCGAGCCGAGCGGCGATCTCCAACCCCCGGCCCGTCGCCAGCAGGTGCATCGGCACCGGCCGACCGGTGGCCGGGCGCGCGGTCACCTCCGCGCTCCCCTCGAAGTAGCCTCGCAGCTCGGCGAGATCGTCCTCGAAGGAGTCGACCGCCTCGAAGTCACGGCGCAACGCGCGACGCACCGGCGGCGTGAAGCCGAGCGAACGGCCCAGTCCGAGATCGACCCGCCCCGGGTACAGGGCGTCGAGCACGAGGAACTGCTCGGCGACCACCAGCGGCTGGTGCAACGGCAGCATCACACCGCCCGACCCGATCCGGATGCGCGTCGTGCGTGCGCCGAGCGCGGCGAGCAGGACGGCCGGCGTCCCGGACGCGATGCCCGGCACGGCGTGATGCTCGGCCACCCAGAACCGGTCGTAGCCGACCTCCTCTGCGTGCACAGCCCGGCTCAGTGTCGCCTCGAGAGCCTCGGCGTCGGGCACGCCGACGCGAGTCCTGGACCGGTCGAGGAGCGAGGCTTTCACATGGACCTCAACACGCCGGCGGTCGATCGCCTTCCCGTTCGGGGTCCGGGCCAGACCGCCGCACGACCGGGCAACCGGTCTCGCGCCCACGGCGACGAGGAGGCGGCCCGGACCCGCGGTCGGTGCCCTCGACCGAGCCGACCGCGAGGAGCGGAGGGCCGGCGCACCGAGGTACGCCGGCCCTCCGATGCTCAGCGCTGCGTGACGCGCTCGAACGGTGCAGGGGTGTCCCCGGTCCAGCGGTAGAGGTAGACGTCCCCGTCCTGGAGAACGGCGCCGTCCCGGTCGACGCGCTTGCCCTCGGCCACGTAGTAGTAGCCGTCACCGAGAGCCACGATCCCGTAGTTGCCGTGGAACTCGTAGCCGAAGGTGCCGGACGCCGGGTGGTAGAGGCCCTCCTGCTCGAGCTCGAGGAGCTGTCCCGTCTCCGGGGTCGCCTGGCCCCGGATCAGCCCGGTGCGCGGAGCGATCTCGCCGTCGAGGCGGAAGAAGGAGTAGTTGGGGTACTCCGGCTTGCGGCCGTCGTAGACGGCCATCAGCCAGTCGCGCGTGTACGGGTCGTACTCCAGGTTCTGCACCCCGAAGTGGGTGTTGCCGGTGAAGACGAAGTACTTGCCGTCGTACTCGACGGGGCCGCTGCGGTGGGGTGCGTCCTGGTCGAGCGGCTGCTCGTACTTCTTCCACCGGGTCACGTCGTAGGACAGCAGCACCTGGTGGTCGTTGTCGGCCCGGGTGGTGTTGGTGTAGATGCCGTAGGCGACGACGAGGTAGTTCTTGCCGCCGGTCTTGCCGAACGCGGGACCGAAGGCGACGCCGTCGATGCCGCTGCTGCCGTAGCGGTGGTCGGGGGTGTTGGCGGTGTCGCCGTCGAAGACGCCGTTGCCGTCCATGTCGGCGGTGAAGTCGGCGACGACCTCGTCGAGGTGCACCGCGGTCATCACGCCGTCGTCCTCGGCGTCCATGCCGACCCGGTCGATGGCGTCGACGTCGAAGATCGCGATGTAGAAGGCCTCCTCGGCCTTGTACTCCAGGGAGCCGTAGACGCGGCCGTCCTTGGGGTTGATGTCCAGGTCGCCCAGGTGACCGGTGAGGCCGGTGACCGTACCGATCACGTTGCCCTCGAGGTCGGTCTTGACCAGCATCTGGGT
>JAPSKJ010000322.1 GCA_031177735.1 Nocardioides sp. | reverse complement strand
GCGAGCGCAGCACGAGCTGGCAGAACTGGTGCGTCGTCGCGATGGTCGCCGCGTCGAACGAGGCGAGCGCGTCGCGCAGCCGCCGTCGGCGTACGCCGGCCTCCTCCTCGTCCACGTCCAGCAGGTGCGCCAGGAACGCGCTGCCGGGGTCGGCGGAGGCCGGGTCGGCAAGAGCCCGCTCGGCCTCGACGAGCTGGGCCCGCACCCGCTCCCGCAGCTCCTGGCTGGCCGCGCGGCCGAAGGTGATCACCAGCATCTCGTCCAGCGTGGCGACGCCCTCGGCGACGTAGCGGGTGACCAGCGCGCCGACGGTGAAGGTCTTGCCGGTGCCGGCGCTGGCCTCGAGCAGCGTGGTGCCGCTCGGCAGCGGCCCGCAGACGTCGAAGGGGCTCATCTGCGTCATCAGATGCTCCCCTGCTCGGCGATCAGGAGGGGGCTCCACACCCGGAGCGCGAGCGCACCGAAGCGGGTGGTCTCGCCGGGGTGCTCCTCGCCCGGACCGGGCGGCACCCCGAGGCCGGGGATGGCGGCCTTGGGTCCCCAGGCGCGGACGTGCTCGGCGTCGGAGCACTCGCCGGGGAACCGGCCGTCGTTCCAGTCCCACCCTGCCTTGGTGAGCGCCTCGTCGGGAGTGGCCTGGGTGCGGCGGTGGCGGGCGTAGGAGAGCGACGCCTTGAGGGGCAGCGGGAGCGGCTCGCACAGCCCCCGGTCGCGCAGCTCGACGAGGTCGCGGAGACGGTCGCGGGCGGTGTGGTCGAGAGGGCCGAGCTGGGAGAGCGCGAACGACGCGCGCGAGCGGCTGTTGCCGGGTCGGCCGAGCGTGTGGGCACTCCACGCCCGGTCCTCGTCGGAGGCTGCCAGCGCGAGCAGCTGGATCCACGACTGGAGCCGGTGGGTGGCACCCAGCCGGCTGTAGCTGACCGGGACGAGCCGGTCGCCGTAGACCTGCGGCACCGTGCCGCGCAGGCGGCGGCCGCCGCCGAGGTCGACGTCGACGTCGACGGCGCGCGGCTGGGCGCCGGTCACGGCAGCCTCGCGGAGCCGGCGGCCCTCGGTGGCGAGCGGCTCGGCCAGGCGGACCACGTCGGCCAGGACACGCCAGCCGAGCCAGCCCGGCGGCAGCACACCGCGACGCCACTCCTGCTGGCGGGCCTGGTCGGGATGGACGCCGGCGAGCAGGTCGCGCAGCACCCGGTCGCCGACCGACCACTGCTGCAGGCTGTCGATCTCGACGGGGAGCCCGTCGTCGAGCGGCTCCTCGTCACGCGGCAGCGCAAGATCGAGCCGATCGCGGAAGAACCCGCGCACCGGGGAGCGGAAGAACGCCAGCAGGTCCTCCAACGAGACGTCGTCGGCGGTGGCGGGCGGGAGAGGTCCGGTGAGCAGGCGTGGTGGCGTGGTGCGAGGCCCGGTCGCGGCGCGGGCACCGGCCAGGGCGGCACGGTCGAAGGTGAACGCCCGACCAGGCACCAGCGCACCTGGGGTGAGGTTGCGATGGTCGAAGGGCTGGAGAGGGTGGCGCACCGTGACCACCTGCGAGACCGGCCGGTCGTCGGAGGAGGTCGCGGTGACGTCGAGGGCGTCCAGCAGCTCACCCAGCGGCACGGCCGGGGGACGGTCGAGGCCGGAGTACTCGTTCGCGCCGGTGTAGGTCACCACCAGGGTCTGGGTGGCGGCCAGGATCGCGTCGAGGAAGAGCTGGCGGTCCTCGCTGCGTGGGTCGCGCTCGCCGGTCAACGGGTCGCGGGCGAGCACGTCGTCGCCGTCGGCGATGCCGACCCGGGGGAAGACGCCGTCGTCGAGCCCGAGCAGGGCCACCACCCGGTGCGGCACCGACCGCATCGGCACCATGGTGCACACGGTGAGCGTGCCGGTGCGGAAGTTGGCGCGGGTGGGCCGCCCGGCGAGCCGGTCGGCGAGCATGCTGCGCACGTCGGGCAACCGGAGCTGCGTGGTGGCCAGCCCGGAGGCGGCCTCCCGCACCCGGCCGAGCTCGCGCTGCACCTGTCCGGTCTGCCACGCATCGGCGGCCGGCACCGACGTCAGCGCGGCGATGCCCTCCCCGACCACCTGCAGCCAGTGGTCGACGGGGTGGGTGCCGACGAGCCGGTCGGTGACGTCGCGCAGGCGGTGGACGAACTCGGTGAGCCGGCCGGCCAGGTCCACGTCGCCGCTGCCGACGTCGTCGAGCGGCAGCGTCTTGTCGAGCCAGGTGCCGGTGTCCTCCGACATCGCGACACCGGCGAGGAGTCGGTCGAGGCCGAACTGCCAGGTGTTGGTGGGATAGGCGTCGAGCCCGAAGTCGGCGCGGTGCTCGGCGTCGAAGCCCCAGCGGATGCCCGCCGCCCGGGCCCACTCGGCGAGCTGCTGGAGGTCGTCGTCGCGAAAGCCGAACCGGCGGCGGACCGGCTCGAGGTGGGCGAGGTCGAGCACGTCTCCGACGCCGGCGCGGCCGCCGGCCAGGTCGAGCAGGCGGGTGGCGACGCCGAGCAGCGGGTTGGTGCGGTCCAGGGCCCGGTCGGCCAGGCGCACCCGGAGGCTGTGGGCCGGGTGGCCGGCGGGGCCGACCACGTCACCGAGGCCGAAGCCCGCCGCGATGAGGGGCGCGTAGGTCTCGATGTCGGGGCACATCACGAGGATGTCGCGCGGCTCGAGGGTGGGGTCGTCGGCGAGCAGGCCGAGCAGCACCTCACGGAGCACGTCGACCTGGCGGGCCGGTCCGTGACAGGCGTGCACCTGCACCGAGCGGTCACCCTGGTCGAGGCGGCGCTGAGCAGCCGGGCCGAGCGCATTGGCCCGCAGGTCGGCCTGGAGCCAGCCGAGCAAGGTGTCGGGCTCGGCGATGGGGTCGCCGACGAAGTCGTCGGCCAGCGGCAGCACACCCAGCGCGCGCTGCAGCTCGCGGGTGTCGCGGCCGAGAGTGGCCAGCAACGGATGCCGGACGAGGTCGTGGGACCGGTCGTCGGCGCGGCGCACCGGCCCGGCCGCGCCGCCGAGCGCCTCCCACAGGGCGGCGGAGGGGTGCGGCAGCCACAGGTGCACGTCGCGGTGCGTGCCGAGCGCGCCGAGCAGCTCCACCTCGGTCACCGACAGCCGGGTGTGGCCGAAGAGGGAGACCCGCTGCGGCAGGTCGAAGGCCGCGGGCTCGGAGGTGAGCCGGGCGACGGTCTCGGCCTGACGCGCGACCGGATCCGGCCCGTCGACCGCTGCGGCGAGCCGGCGCCACAGGGGAGGCTGCCAGGCCAGGTCGTCGGGGATGCGAGCGCCGGCGCCGTCGCCGGCACCGCCGGCGGACCAGTCGGCGACGAGGGAGGGCCGCTGGACGGCGTACGCCGCGAAGAGCCGGGCCAGGCGCCGTGCGACGGCGAACCGGCGCCCGCGTCGCAGGTCGCCCTCCTCGCCGGGGATCCCGTGGCCGAGGTGCCGCGCGAGCGGCTCGGCCCACGGCTCGTCGAGCGAAGCGTCGATGA
>JAPSKJ010000321.1 GCA_031177735.1 Nocardioides sp. | reverse complement strand
TCATCGGCCGGCACGAGCGCGAACGGCCACTGCTCGAAGTAGGGCGCCCACGCACCGGCGGGTGCGCTCGGCGCGACGTAGCGGGTGAACACCACCCGGTCACCGAACTCGGGCAGCAACCGCTCGATGCCGGCACAGGCGTCGGCGTACTGCGGGGAGGCCCAGGGGCTGTCACCGGTGAAGACCCGCTGCATGTCGATGACGACGAGCCACGGCTCCGTCACGAGCGGACCTCCTGGGCCTCCTGGCGCTGGACCGCGCGTGTCGAGGCGAGGAGAGTGCCCGCGAACCCGATCACGAGGGAGACCAGGACGCCGAGGTTGGCGAAGGCCCACTCGCCGTCCTTGCCGCCGAGCCCGAGCGGCTCGAGCAGGTAGCCCTGCCAGGTCAGCCACTCCGCGTAGGAGTTGGTGACCAGGCCCCAGCCGATCACGGTGCCGGCCACCACCAGCGCGATGGCGGTCCAGCTCACGCTGCCGTAGCGGCCGCGGGGGTCGTAGAGGTCGGCCTCGGCGTAGTCACCCTTGCGGAGCAGCACGTCGGCCAGCATCACGCCGCACCAGGCGGCGATCGGGACACCCAGGGTGATCAGGAAGCCCTGGAAGGTCCACACGAACGTGCCGGAACCGAAGACGATGTAGATCGAGCCCAGCACCATCAGGACACCGTCCACGCCGGCCGCGGCGTAGCGCGGGATCCGCACGCCCATCGAGAGCATCGCCAGGCCGGAGGAGTAGATGTCGAGGGCGGCGCCGCCGACCAGGCCCAGCACGGCCACGATCGCGAAGGGCACCAGGAACCAGGTCGGCAGCAGGGTCGCCAGGGCGCCGATCGGGTCGCCGCCGATAGCGGTCGAGAGGTCCTCCGACGAGCCGGCGAGCAGCAGGCCGAAGACGAGCAGGATGACCGGCGCCAGCGCGGCGCCGAACGTGGTCCAGAAGACGATGCCCGTGCCCGAGGACGAGCGCGGCAGGTAGCGCGAGTAGTCGGCCGCGCAGTTGACCCAGCCGAGCCCGAAGCCGGTCATCATGAACACCAGACCGCCGATCACCGCCGGCGTGCCGCCACCCGGCAGGTCCGCCACCGCGCCGAGGTCGATGTGGTCCAGCACCAGCAGGAAGTAGACGACCGTCAAGACGCCCGTCACCACGGTCACCACCACCTGCAGGCGCATCACCAGCTCGTAGCCGAAGACCCCGGCGGCGATGACGACGGCCACGACCACCGCCAGGGCCACCACCTTGGTGGCCGTGCCGCCGCCCCAGCCGAGCTCGCCGAAGACCGTCGCCGTGGCCAGCACGGCCAGCGACGCGAGCACGGTCTCCCAGCCGACGGTCAGGACCCACGACAGGAACGACGGCAGCCGGTTGCCGTTCACCCCGAACGCCGCCCGGCTGAGCACCATCGTCGGCGCGGAGCCCCGCTTGCCGGCCAGGGAGACGAAGCCGCAGAAGAGGAACGACACCACGATCCCCACGACCCCCACCACCAGCGCCTGCCAGAAGGAGACGCCGAAGGCGAGCAGGTAGGAGCCGTAGCCCAGGCCCAGGACGGAGACGTTGGCGGCGAACCACGGCCAGAACAGCCGCGGCGGGCGGCCGTGCCGCTCCTCCTCGGGGATGGTGTTGAGCGCGTTGAGCTCGATGTTGAGGTTGCCCGGCACGCGGGCCGGTCCGGTGGGGGTCTGCGGGCTGGCCGTCATGAGCGAGATCTTCCTCGACCTACGACGCAGTGTCGACGCGGCCCGCCGTGGTCTGCGCCTCCTCGTCGGCGTGGGCGATGGCGCCGAGCTGCCGCCAGACCAGAGCCAGGGTGAGGCCCGACCCGACGAAGGCGAACCAGAACGGCGCGGTCAGACCCCACAGATCGGCCAGCACCCCGCCGACACCCTGGCCGATCACGATGCCGCCGAAGACGCCGACCAGGTAGACGCTGGAGACCCGGCCCTGGAACTCGGTCGGCACGGCGCGCTGGCGCACGGCGCTGGACAGCGCACCCCAGACGAAGGCGTAACCGCCGAAGATCACCATGATGATCAGCGCCACCCATCCGGTGCTGGCCAGCGCGAGTGCCAGGTGGGTCACCACCTCCAGGAGCAGGCAGGCGCGCATCAGCGTCGCCAGGCGCACGTGCCGCTCGAGCCAGCCGTAGCCCAGCGTGCTCACCAGCCCGCCGGCCGCCGCCGCTGTCGTCAGCAGCCCGAAGCCGACCTCCCCCATCCCGAGCCGGTGCAGGGAGTAGAGCACCAGGACCGACCAGGCGGCGCCCCAGGTGACGTTGAAGGTGACGATGACCAGGGTGAGCGTGCGCACCGGCGGGTGACGCAGCAGCCAGCGCACTCCCTCCGCGATGTCCTGACGCACGTGGCCGCGGGGTCGCGGCTCGGTGGCCGGCAGCCTCATCCGGGCCAGCAACGACGTCGCCAGCAGCAGGACCACCACCTGCGCCAGGAAGGGCCAGGCCATCCCGAGTGCGAAGAGCGCCGCGCCCAGCGGCGGGCCGAGGCTCTGGTTCATGGTCAAGAAGCCGGCCATCAGCCGGGCGTTGCCGATGCCGAGGTCCGCCTTCGGCACCAGCATCGGCAGCAGCGTGCTGCTGGTCGTGTCGGCGAAGACCTCTGCGATGCCGAGGAGGAACATCGCGGCGAGCACGACACCGATGTGCACCCAGTCGATCGCGATCGCGCCGACCAGCACCAGGACGACCGCGGCGCGCAGCAGCTCGACGGTCACCAGGAGGACCCGTCGGTCGACGCGGTCGGCCAGCGCTCCGGCGTACAGGCCGAAGAGGAGCCAGGGCAGCCGCTGCAGCAGACCGGCGAGAGCGACCAGCAGGGGGTCGTGGGTCTGGGAGGCCACCAGCAGCGGACCGGCCGCCAGGGCGATGCCGTCGCCGAGGTTGGTGACCCAGGAGGAGCCGAGCAGATAGCGGAAACCGACCCCCATCCGGGCCGGGGCGACGGCCTCGAGGAGTCGGTGTGCGCCCACGAGGTCGAGAGGTTACGGCCTCAGCGACCTCGGGGCACCGGGTTTACCGCGACGCCCGCGATCAGGCGGGCTGCATCTCCTGCATCGAGGTCTCGACGACCTCCGCTGCCTGGGCGACCAGGGTGTCGTTCTCCTGCTTGAGCTGGAGGACGAGCTCCTGGAGCTCCTGCACGCGCGCACGCAACCGGCTGTTCTCGACGGCCAGGTGAGCGGGGATGCGGGAGTCGCTGTTCAGGTAGCCAACCAGCGCCTTCGCCATCAGTGGTTTTCCTTCTGCTGCTCAGCCGGAAGCCCGAGATACGGGCCGTCTACAAGAGTCGCACCGAAAGCAGGTGCGGTCAAACCCGCACGGCCCCGCTCCGGCGCCGCCGTGGCGGCGGCTGACAGGTGGGGCAGAAGTACGACGACCGGTTCATGAACGCGACCCGTCGCATCGGTGTCGCGCACCGGTCGCAGGGCTCGTCCTCGCGCCCGTAGGCGTGCAG
>JAPSKJ010000320.1 GCA_031177735.1 Nocardioides sp. | reverse complement strand
GCGGACCAGGGCGACCTGGTGTTGTGCCTAGTCTCGGCCATGCCGACCGCTGACCGCGGGACGGCGCGGTGTGCCGAGCTGGGCCGAGCGGCTCGTGGTTGCGGCGGTCGAGCAGGACGTGGTCACTATCGCCCACAGGCTTCGCGCACGTCGACGTCGCAGGCAGCACAGGGACACTCCTCCCTCTCAGGGGGTCGGCACGCCGATAGGGCTGTTTCGAGACTGCACTGGACGATGGGTCCGCGGCGTCCGCTCGGTGCGGTGATGAGCAGCTACCGCGCCGGCAGCAGACGAGCTGGACGCCGTCGCGGCGCACCGCCGCGTCACCCGTGCCACACGGTGCGAAGACCCACGCCGGAGGGCGCCGGAGGCGCCGGTACGAGGTCGTAGTACCGCAGCTGCGGTAGCGGAAAGTGTCCGCGCTGGGACGACGCTCCCCATCCCATCACGGCGGACAGTGAGAACACGTTGTTGATCCATGTCCTGGAAGGGGCTGTTTCCCCATGTCGTACCTCGCTCATCTGTGCTCTCGGTGGCGCTTCGCTGTAGTGGGCGCCTGGGTGGTGGTCCTGCTGGCCCTGGCGGGGTCGGTCGTCGCCGCCGGCACCGGATTCACCGAGGTCACCGACCTGCCCGATGGGGAGGCCAACCAGGCGTATGCGCTGCTCGACCAGGCCGGCGGGACGACCGAGACCGAGAACGGCAGAATCGTCTGGCACACCGAGGACACCGCAGTCGACGACCCCCAGATCCGCAGCGAGGTCACACGGTTGCTCGACGACGTCTCGGCCATGCCGGGCGTCGAGGCGGTCGTCAGCCCGTACTCGGAGGCAGGCAGCGCCCAGATCAACGCCGGGGCGGACACCGCGTTCGCGACTGTCGCGCTGACCGAGGATGCCGACCCGACCGAGATCCGTGAGCTAGCCGAGGAACTGGACAGCGGCACGCTGGAGGTGGCCTTGGGTGGGCAGGCGTTCGTGGAGACGCCCAGCGCCGGCGCCGGCACCGAAGTGGTCGGCATCCTGGCTGCATTGCTCATCCTCCTTCTGATCTTCCGCTCGGTGTGGGCCGCGCTGCTGCCGATCGTCACCGGCATCGCCGGCGTGGGCGTCTCGTTGCTGTTGGTCATGCTCGGCTCCCACGCCGTGGACCTGGCCGACACCTCGATCACCATGGGTGCACTCATCGGCCTCGGGGTAGGCATCGACTACGCGTTGTTCATCGTCAACCGGCACCGCAAGGCACTCACCTCAGGGGCGACGGTCCGAGAAGCGATCATCCAAGCGGTCAACACCTCCGGCCGCGCGGTGGTCTTCGCCGGCCTCACCGTGGTCATCGCGCTGCTTGCCATCCGGGTCGTCGGACTGGGCATCCTGACCGGCATGGCGCAGGCGGCGGCGGTCACCGTGGTGTTCACCGTGCTCGCCGCGGTG
Organism: Nocardioides sp.; assembly: GCA_031177735.1. Taxonomy (GTDB): domain Bacteria; phylum Actinomycetota; class Actinomycetes; order Propionibacteriales; family Nocardioidaceae; genus Nocardioides. The sequence goes on along the minus strand of JAPSKJ010000320.1, from coordinate 2,050 downwards.
ACCCTGCTTCCGGCGCTGCTCACGATCCTCGGCAACCGGGTGCTGTCGAAGCGGCAACGCGCCGCCTTGGCCTCCGGCGATCCGGTCTCGGAGACCGCCAGGCCGTCGGTGTTCGCCCGTTGGGCGCTGGTGCTGCAACGCTCACCGCGCCGGCTCGCCGCGCTCGCGGCGCTGGTACTGGTCGTGCTGGCGCTGCCGACCCTGAGCATGCGGGTGGGCAACCCCGACACCAGCAGCGACCCCGATGGATCGCCGGGCCGGGAGTATGTCGAGATGATGGCGCCCGCCTTCGGCGAGGGCGTCGACGCCCCGCTGGTCTTGGTCGGGGAGACCCCCGACGCCGCGGCGGCCGAGGCTTTCACCCGTATGGTCGATCAGCTTGAGGACGTCGACGGGGTTGCCGCCGTCCAGGTCGCTCCCACCCAGCCGGGTCAAGCGGTCGCCGTGGCCACCGTCACCCCGACGAGCAGCGCCCAGACCGAAGAGACCGAGGACCTGGTCATCACCCTGCGCGACGAGGTGGTGCCAGCCGCGGAGGCGGACACCGGCCTGCAGGTCTACGTCGGCGGTGAGACCGCCAGCAACATCGACATCTCCCGGGCCTTGATGGACAAGCTGCCGCTCTACCTCGGCCTGGTCGCCGTGCTCGGGTTCCTGCTGCTGGCGATGGCGTTCCGCAGCATCCTGGTGCCACTGGTGGGCGCGCTGAGCAACCTGGCCACGATCTGCGTCGGGCTGGGCTCGATCACCGCCATCTTCCAGTTCGGGTGGGGCAGCGAGCTCCTCGGCGTCGGCACCGGCGCGCCGGTCATGTACATCGTCCCGGTCATCATCGTCGGCGTCGTGTTCGGGCTCTCCTTGGACTACCAGGTGTTCCTGGTGAGCCGGATGCATGAGGAGTGGGTGCACACGCGCGACAACGACCGCGCGGTCCGGATCGGGGTCGCCGACACCGGCCGGGTCATCGCCACGGCGGCGACGATCATGCTCTGCGTGTTCGCGTCCTTCGGCTTCAGCGGCGAACGCATCGTGTCGGGCATCGGCATCGGCATGGCGGCCGCAGTGCTCGTTGACGCCTTCGTCGTCCGGATGGCCCTGGTGCCCGCTCTGATGAAGCTGATCGGTCCCCGCAACTGGTCCTACCCTGCCTGGGCCGACCGCATCACCCCCCGGGTCTCCATCGAGGGACCCGACGCGGACGCTGTCTGGCCAGCCAGCGTTGAGGACCCCGCCGTGGACGCCACCACCCGGGCATGACCACCAGCGACAGCCCCCGGTCGAGCCCTGCCCCGAAGCACGCAAGCGCGTGCCCCGGGGCAGGGCCCGCGGCCAGGGCGCACCCCGAACCGTCTCGCCGAACAGCTCAGCGAACCGCAGCGGCGGAGGCCGACGTTGCGGTGATCGAGCTGGTCAGCCACAACGGCCGTGCCGAGCACTTGCCGCGCCGGGTCCAGGCAGCCTGCCGGCGGGTGCCGCGAAACCTGAGGACCGTCCTGGTCGTCGTGGCCGACCCAGACCTGCTCACCCTCGACGTGGTGCTTGCCCTCGCCCTGGCCAGACGACTTCTCGCCACCCGCGATCAGGTGCTCCTGGTGCGCACGACCGGGCCGGCCCCGACACCGGCCGCCGAGGCGATTCTCGAGTGCCTGCGCGCCCCCGACGGCCACCCCGCCGGCTCGACATCGCGACCGGCCGGTCGCGGCCTTCCCCTGGAAGGGGCCAGCCAGCAGGCCCCCGCGAGGGCCCGAGACGTGTCCCACCGAGCCCGGTGAGCACCCCGAGGTCAACCGGCATCCGGCGACCTGCTCGTCCCGCCGTCGACTGCTGCACCGTCGAGATAGCAGCGCACAATGACGAGCACAATGCCGTCCCCACCTCGACGGCACCCGACCACCACGCCCATGCTGCGGCTCGGCTCGAGGAACTCCCGACCGCTGCGAACAAGGAGGGCAGTAGATGACCAGGACTCGTGTCGTCCTCGCCGACGACCAGGCGCTGCTTCGCGGGACGTTCCGCCTGCTCGTCGACTCCGTCGACGACCTCGAGGTGG
>JAPSKJ010000319.1 GCA_031177735.1 Nocardioides sp. | reverse complement strand
GCTAGGATGGCTCGCGCGTGGCCCGAGGGCGGCCCGCCGGACGAGGGAGCCGTACCCGGAGCGCGACAAGACGGCCAGGAGGAGTTGTCATGGCCTGGCTGGTGCTGGTGGTCTCCGGTGTGCTCGAAGCCGTGTGGGCGGTGGCCCTCGGCAAGACGGAGGGGTTCACCCGTCCCGCGCCGACCGCCGTCTTCCTGGTGGCGATCACGGCCAGCATGGCCGGGCTGGCCTACGCGATGCGGGCCATCCCGATCGGCACGGCGTACGCGGTCTGGGTCGGCATCGGCGCCGCGCTGACCGTCGCCTTCGGGATGGTCACGGGGGAGGAGCCGACGAGCGCGATCCGGCTGCTCCTGCTGCTCGGTCTGGTCGGCTGCGTCATCGGGCTCAAGCTCACGCACTGACGGTGGGCCGCTGGCCGGCTCAGCAGGCCCGCCGGATCCGGAGGCGGTCGAACGCCTTCGGCGCGGTCAGGCCCGGCAGCGCCGCGGCGATCGCCCGGGCGCAGGCGGCGGGTTCGGTGGCCGTGGTGTCGACCACGACGTCGCAGTCGCCGATCTCGTACACCGCCCTCTGGGAGCGGGCCAGCCCCTCGGGTCGGTCACCGCGGGCCCGTTCGCGCCGCTCGAGCTCCTCGGGGCTGCAGCGCACCTCGACCAGGGAGACGTCGTAGCCGTCCAGCACCTCCAGCAGGTCATCGAGGCGCCACGGCTCGCTGAGTGGGTAGTCCATGATCACGTGGTTGCCCGCCGAGGCGAGCCCGGCGACCGCACGGTGGTAGCCGAGCCGGGTGCGTCGCAGCATCGCGTCGATCCCGGCCCGGTCGAGGTCACGGCGGTGCACCGTCGACCGCATCGCGCCGATCGCGTCGACGGGCACCAGGAACCACGGGTCGTCGAGAAGCGGCAGGAGCGCCCGGCCGATGCTGGTCTTGCCCGAGCTGGAGGCGCCGTTGAGCAACAGGATCCGGCCGGTCATGACCGCGGGTGGGCGCCGCGCGAGGTGAGCCCGACGAGGCGGGCGACCACGAGCGCGACGTAGAAGACCCCGGCCACCTGCTCCAGCACCACGAACGAGCGCGCGTGGGCGAGCACCGGCACGATGTCGGAGAGCCCGACCGACGTCAGGGTGGTGAAGGAGAGGTAGAGCAGCTCGAACCACTCCCGCTCCTCGCCGAACGACCCCGGCCAGATCACCTGGACCGCGGCGTAGAGGTAGGCGAAGGCCCACGCCACCACGGTGAAGGCGGCACCGGTCGCGAACAGCTCGTCGCGGGTGACCTTCTCGTCGTGGAAGAGGTACTTGATCATCGCGTAAGAGACGAACAGGTAGAACGGCACGTGGAACACCGCCGAGGTGAGCACCACCCAGCCGGTGTGCGGCGTGACCGCCTCCCACACGGCGAAGACCGTCGCCGGCAGGCCGAAGAGGAGGGAGACCCACTTCAGTGTCGGAGTGCGGCGGACGGCGGCCAGGGCGGTCAGCACCAGCAGCAGCTGCACCACGCCGAGGCTCGCTCGGCCGGGCGTCGAGCCGGTCAGGAAGGGGTAGGCGATGACGGCGACGAGCTGGCCGAAGAGCAGCACCGCCGACGGGTGGTCGCGGATCGCGGTGAGGTAGCGCGTCACGCCCGCTCCTCCGGGTCGTCGGAGCCGGGCAGCTCCCCGCGACGCTCCTGCTCCAGCCGGTTGCGCTCCTTGCGCTCCAGACGCTCGACCTTCTTGCGGATCTCGCCTTCCCGGTTGATCGCCGTCATGACGAACGGGATGCCCGAGAAGAGCACCCAGACCGGCCACGGCGGGGTGCCGCCGCTCATGCCGGTCGCCAGCCAGATCACCCAGCAGATCAGGTTGGGCACTACGAAGACGGCGAGCGCTTCACGGAGGTCCGCGCGGTAGGCCGCGACGGCTCTGGCCTCGATCTCGGACCGGGACACCGACGCGGCCGGCCTGACGGCGACCTCGGTGGACGGCAGCAGGTCGGCGACCAGCGGCGGCAGCTCACCCAGCGTGACCGAGGCCAGCACAGCCGCCACGCGCTCCTCGTGCTCGTCCTGGGTGAGCCGGCCGTCGGCGTACGCCTCGGACAGCAGCGTCCGCACCACCTCGCGGTCTGCATCGGAGGCGCGCAGGCCTGCGTTGCTCGGCACTCGCGGGTCGGCGCGGAACGACTCCCAGAAGGACTCCACGACGCACACCCTAGGAGAGCCCTTGCTGCCAGTGCGGGAGCAGGAGCAGGATCGCGGGGGTGGAGACGGATCTGCTCATCATCGGTGCCGGTCCTACCGGCCTGTTCGCCACCTACTACGCCGGCTTCCGCGGCCTGCGCGTCGCCGTGGTCGACTCGCTGCCCGAGCTCGGTGGCCAGATCACCGCGATGTACCCCGAGAAGCAGATCCTCGACGTCGCCGGCTTCCCCTCGGTCAAGGGGCGCGACCTGGTGGCCGGCCTGGTGGCGCAGGCCGCCACGGCCGACCCCGCCTACCTGCTCGACCGCACGGCGTCGACACTGGAGCACCGGGACGACGGCGTGAGCGTGACCCTCGACGACGGCACCACCGTCGCGTGCAAGGCGGTCCTCATCACCGCCGGCATCGGGAAGTTCGCGCCGCGCGCCCTGCCTGCGGGCGAGGGATGGCTGGGTCGGGGACTGGAGTTCTTCGTGCCGAGCTTCGAGCCGTACGCCGGCAAGGACGTCGTCATCGTGGGCGGCGGCGACTCCGCGTTCGACTGGGCGCAGCACCTCGAGCCGGTCGCGCGCAGCGTCACCCTCGTGCACCGCCGCGAGGCCTTCCGGGCCCACCAGCGCACCGTGGACGCGGTGCGGGCGAGCACAGCCCAGATCATCACCAACGCCGAGGTCACGGCGCTGCGCGGAGAGCCCTCCTTGGAGGAGGTGGAGGTGAGCGTCGCGGGGGAGACGACCACGCTCAAGGCGCAGGCCGTCGTCGCGGCCCTGGGCTTCATCGCCGACCTCGGACCGCTCCAGGGCTGGGGGATCGAGGTGCACAAGCGCCACGTCGTCGTCGACTCCGCGATGCGTACCAGCCTCTCGCGCGTCTTCGCCGCCGGCGACGTCACCGACTATCCGGGCAAGGTCCGCCTGATCGCCGTCGGCTTCGGGGAGGCCGCGACCGCCGTCAACAACGCCGCGGTCGTCATCGACCCGCACGCACACGTCTTCCCCGGGCACTCCAGCGAGCTCGGTTGAGGCTCTTCACTACTCTGGTGCCGTGCTAGCTACTGGCTAGTCACCTCCGACTGGGCGTCGGCGGGCGGGACGACAGAGAGGGTCGACGATGCGGATCGCACTGCTGTCGTACCGCAGCAAGCCGCACGTGGGCGGCCAGGGTGTCTACGTGCGCCACCTGAGCCGAGAGCTGGTGGCGCTCGGGCACACCGTCGAGGTCTTCTCCGGCCAGCCCTACCCCGAGCTCGACGAGGGGGTGCGGCTGACTAAGGTGCCCAGCCTGGACCTCTACGCCGACGACAACCCGTTCCGCAAC
>JAPSKJ010000318.1 GCA_031177735.1 Nocardioides sp. | reverse complement strand
CGAAGGCGACGGCGTGGCGCCGCCTCGAGGCTCTGCGGCGCGAGTGGGACGTCGACCAGAACATCCAGCTCGTGGTGCGGGCCGTCCGGGAGGGCCTCATCTAGGCCCGAGTCGTGCGTTGCGGGAGGTTGGGGATCAGAGGCTGTAGCCGCCGTCGACGTCGAGGAACTGACCCGTGATGTACGACGCGGCCGGGGAGATCAGGAAGCACACCGCCGCCGCGATCTCGGCGCCGGAGCCCAGGCGTCGGAGCGGGACGGCCTGCTCGACGCGCGCCCGCATCTCGGGCGGGACGTCACCGGTCGCCTCCAGCGGGATGGCTTGTCCGTCGATGAGCACACCGGGGCCGACCGCGTTGGCGCGGACGCCGAACCGACCCTCCTCCAGCGCGACTGCCCGGATGATGGCCTCGATCCCGGCCTTGGGGACCGACGACAGTGCATCACGCGCCGGAAAGCGCCGGTTGGCGACGGAGGTGACCGCCGTGAGCGAGCCCTTGCTCGCGCGCAGGTGCGGCAGGGCGCATCGGGTGATCTCGAAGAAGGCGTTGAGCTCCTGATCCACGTGCCGACGGAACTGGTCGGACGAGAACGTGCTGACGAAGCGCTGGTCCGGGTAGGGCGCCGCGGCGTGGACGACCGCGTCGACCCGGCCGAAGCGCTCGACGGTGTCCGCGAAGAGCCCGTCGACCGCCCGGGGGTCGGCGAGGTCGAGGGCGGCGGAGTGGACGTCGGCACCGAGCTTCTGCAGCTCGACCTCGACGTCGGCGGCGCGCTGGTGGTTGGAGTGGTAGGTGAAAGCGACGTCGTATCCGGCCTCGGCCAGGTTGACGCAGACCGGCCGGCCCACGCCGCCGGTTCCGCCGGCAACCAGGACCACGGGACGGTCATCGTGGATGGACATCAGTTCGGGTTCCTCTTCGGTCGGGAGTGGGGTTCGAGATGGCGAGCGCGTCAACCGGACGCCCGTGGCGCTTCGCGGGCGCGCAGGAAGGCGGCGATGGTCTGCTGAGCGAAGGGGGTGGCAGACATGCGGGCGATCGATTCCGCTTCATCGACGAGGTGGTTGCCGATCGGAGCCGCGAGCGACTGACGCAGGAGCCGCTTGTTCTCCCGGACCACCTCGGTCGGCAGGGCGGCGATCAGCCGGACGAGGCTCGCCACCTCGTCATCGAGCCGGTCCGGCTCGACCACCCGGCTGGCCAGCCCCCAGTCGACGGCCTCGGCGGCGCTCAGCCGACGGTTCGACAGCAGGGCGTCCATCGCACGCAGGTGGCCGATGGCCCGCGGCAGCCCCCAGCTCACACCGGCGTCGGGGGTGAGCCCGGCTGCGGCGTACGCGACGGTGACGGTCGTCGACGTGGTGACCACGACCAGGTCGGAGGCGAGCAGGAACCCGAGGCCCGCGCCCGCGACGGCACCCTGGGCCGCTGTCACCACCGGGATGGGTAGGCCGTGCAGTCGCTCGATGCCGCGGTGGGCATGGTCCGCCATGCGCCGGATCCGCGCCGCTGGGTCGGACGCGCTGGTGAACCCGTCCAGGGCACCGCCGACGCAGAAGTTGCGGCCCTGTGCCCGCAGCACCAGGCAGCCGACGTCGCCCGCCTCCGCCCACCGCTCGAGCCGCTCGGTCTCCTCGTCGAAGGCCTGCACGAAGGCGAGGTCGATGGCGTTGTGCGCCTCGGGCCGCGCGAACGTCAAGGTGGCTACGCCGTCCCGGACCTCCAGCTCCAGCCGCCGCTCAGCCACGACTCACTCCACGAGCTCGAGAATCGTGGCGTTGGCCTGGCCGCCGCCCTCGCACATGGTCTGAAGCCCGAACCGGGTGCCGGTGCGCCTCATCTCGCTGATCAGCGACGTCATCAGCCGGGTCCCGCTCGCGCCGATCGGGTGGCCCAGCGACATGGCACCGCCGTTGACGTTGACCTTGTCGAGGTCTGCACCGAGCTCGCGCTGCCACGCCAGCACGACGGAGGCGAACGCCTCGTTCACCTCCACGAGACCGATGTCATCCAGGCTCAGGCCACTGTCCCGCAGCGCCTTGTGGGTCGCGTCGATCGGGCCGGTCAGCATCAGGATCGGGTCCGAGCCGACCACGGAGAGGTGCCGGATCCGGACCAGAGGTGTGAGCCCCAGCTCGTCGACCGCCCGCTCGCTGGCGACGAGCACCGCGGAGGCCGCGTCCGAGATCTGACTCGAGACGGCAGCCGTGAGCCGGCCACCCGGCTGGAGCGGCGGCAGGGTCGCCATCTTCTCGAGACTGCTGTCACGGCGCGGCCCCTCGTCCCGCTCGACACCGGCGATCGGGGCGATCTCGTCAGCGAACCGGCCGGCGTCAGTCGCAGCGACGGCGCGTCGATGGCTCTCCAGCGCGAGGTCCTCCATCTCGGCGCGGGAGATCGCCCACTTCTCGGCGATCTTCTCCGCGCCGTAGAACTGCGAGACCGGCTCGCCGCCGAACCGCTCCTGCCAGCCGACCGAGCCCTCGAAGGGGTCCTTCCCCAGCCCCATCTCGGCACCGACCCGTGCGGAGGTGCCCATCGGGATCATGCTCATGTTCTGGACGCCCCCCGCGACGACGAGGTTCGCCGTCCCGCTCATCACGGCTTGGGCGGCGAAGTGCACCGCCTGCTGCGAGGACCCGCACTGCCGGTCGAGGGTGACTCCGGGCACGTGCATCGGAAGGCCGGCCGCCAACCACGCCGTGCGGGCGATGCAACCGGTCTGCGGGCCGACGTTGTCCAGGCAGCCCATGATGACGTCGTCGACCAGCGCGGGGTCGGCACCGGAGCGGTCCATCAGGGACCGCAACGCGTGCGCGGCCAGATCGGCCGGATGGATCCCCGCGAGGCCACCGTTGCGCTTCCCCACCGGCGTGCGTACGGCGGCCACGATGTAAGCGGTGCTCATGTCGTCCTCATCTCTCGTCTGTGGGCGGCCCGCGACAGCGTGTCAGCGAGCCACCGGCTCGGGGTCGACGAGCCGGGTGACGTCCTCCCGCAGGACGCGGCGGAGGACCTTCTGGCTGGCGTTGCGCGGAAGGGCGTCGAGGAAGCGGATGTGCGAGGGGCGCTTGTACCGGGCGAGGTAGGTCGCGCAGTGGTCGATGACGTCCTGCTCGGTCAGCTGCGTCCCGGCGACCGGCACGACGAACGCCGCCGGCGTCTCCCCCCAGCGCTCGTGCGGCACGCCGACCACCGCGACCTCGGCCACCTGCTCCATCTCGGCGATGCAGTACTCCACCTCGGAGGGGTAGATGTTCATGCCGCCGCTGACGATGAGATCCACTCGGCGTTCGGTGACGTAGACGTAGCCGTCCTCGTCGATCGCGCCGAGGTCACCGGTGCGGAACCAGCCGTCGCGGAAGGACTTGGCGGTCGCCTCCTCGTTGTTCCAGTAGCCGACCACGAGGGCGGGTGAGCTCACGACGAGCTCACCGATGCTTTCGCCGTCGTGAGGCAGCTCGTTGCCGTCCTCGTCCACGACACGCACCACCACGTCGATGCACGGCCG
>JAPSKJ010000317.1 GCA_031177735.1 Nocardioides sp. | reverse complement strand
GTCGCGGTGTGCTCGTCGACCACGTCGAACGACTCGATGCCCGCGGTGACCGGGTCGTTGCTGTGGAACCAGACCGCCCAGGCGAGCCAGATCCCGAACACCGCGGCGGCCAGGATGCCGAGCGCCGGCACCAGGCGGCGGCGTACCACCGACGGGCGGCCGTAGCGGTCGGCGAGCTGGTCGCGGTAGTCCCCGGTCACGCCGGACAGCCTGCCACCTAGGATTGAGCCATGCCGCACGACCCCCAGCCGACGCCGCGTGCGGGCTATCGGCTGATGCACGTCCACGCCCACCCCGACGACGAGTCGAGCAAGGGGGCGGCGTCGACGGCGAAGTACGTGGCCGAGGGCGTCGACGTCCACGTCGTCACCTGCACCGGAGGGGAGCGGGGCTCGATCCTCAACCCCAAGATGGACCGCCCGGGGATCTTGGAGAACATCCACGAGATCCGCCGCCAGGAGATGGAGCGTGCCCGCGACATCCTCGGCGTCAGCCAGGACTGGCTGGGCTTCGTCGACTCGGGCTGGCCCGAGGGTGACCCGCCGCCCCCGTTGCCGGAGGGCTGCTTCGCGCTGGTGCCGTTGGAGGAGGCGGTCGAGCGGCTGGTCCGGCTGGTCCGCTCGTTCCGACCGCACGTGATGACGACCTACGACGAGCGCGGCGGTTATCCCCATCCCGACCACATCCGGTGCCACGAGGTGTCGGTGGCGGCGTTCGAGGCCGCCGGTGACCCCGAGCGGTTCCCCGACGCCGGTGAGCCGTGGCAGCCGTTGAAGCTCTACTACCACCACGGGTTCAACCGCCCGAAGACCCAGGCGCTCCACGACGCGATGCTCGCCCACGGTCTGGAGTCGCCCTACGCCGAGCGGCTCAAGGACTGGAAGCCCGAGCCCGAGTGGGACGCCCGGATCACCACCCGGGTGCCGTGCGCTGACTACTTCGGCGTGCGCGACCAGGCGCTGCTGGCCCACGCCACCCAGATCGACCCCGACGGCGCCTGGTTCGCCATCCCGCGGGAGATCCAGCAGGAGGTCTGGCCGACCGAGGACTACGAGCTCGTCGTCAGCCACGTGCCCACCGCCACCCCGGAGGACGACCTGTTCACCGGGATCACGCTGGAGGGCGCGCCCCAGCAGCAGGCGGCCCAGACCCCAGCGCCCCACCACCAGGAGAACCGTTGACCCCCGACCTGATCGCTCTGGCCCTCTCCTTCGCCGACCAGGCGCCCGAGCCCGAGGACGTCAAGGCCGGCCCGATCGCGCTGGCCGTGTTCCTGGGCCTGTGCGTGGCGGTCGCGCTGCTGTGCTGGAGCTTCGTGCGGCAGCTGCGCAAGGCGCAGCGCGCCAAGGACGCCGGCGCCTACGGTGACGAGCCGGAGCAGCCCGGCACGACCGGGTCCACCGACCCGACGCCTGAGGAGAAGCAGCCGCCTACCGGCGCGTGAGCCGGACCAGGCAGTCCCACGCGGTGCGGGCCGGCTCCTCGCCGTGCCCGTCGGCGACGGGGCGGGCCACCCGCCCGGCCTGGAGTACGTCGACCGCGAGCCCGTCCAGGTCATCCAGGACGTCCTGCGCGGTCATCAGCACCTCGGGGTCCTGCGGACCCCCGGTGCCCTCGGTCAGGTTGGTGCTGTCGTGGGCGACGAGCAGCAGGGTGCCGCCCGGGCGGAGAGACTCCACGGCGCCGCGCACCGCCTGCCGCCGCTCGCCCGCGCGCAGCTGCAGGTAGGCGACCAGGGCCAGGTCGACCGGCTCCGGGCTGCGCCACCGCGTGACGTCGGCGCAGACCCAGCCGATCCGGGCGGCCACCGCGAGGTCGCCGGCCAGCTTGCGACCCTTGTCGAGACCGACCTGGGCGAAGTCGACGGCGGTGACCCGCCAGCCCTGCTGCGCGAGCCAGATCGCGTTGCGGCCCTCGCCGGCGGCCAGGTCGACGGCCGTGCCGGGCGGGAGACCGGCGAGCTGTTCGGCCACGAAGCGGTTCGGCCCGACCGACCAGACCAGCTCGCTGGCGGCGTACCGCTCGTCCCAGGCGTGCGCGTCCACGCCGCGAGTCTGCCACCTCCCAGCGCCGCGGATCGCCCATGCGGGCGGTCGACCGCCCCGGTGGGCGCTGCTCCCGAGCCGGGGGTGGACCGCTGACCGCGTGAACCGGGTCCGCTCCGGGCACCGGGGCCCATCACGAGGGGAGATCACCCATGGCCATGCTGCTCCTGCTGATCGCTGTTCTCGCCCTGCTCGTCGTGCTCTACTTCACCGGCGGCTTCGCCCTCATGCGTCGCCGTCGCGAGCAGACGCCCGCGCTGCCCTCCGAGGCCACGCCCGAGCAGGCGTCCCTGCGCTACCCCGTGCCCGACGGGCAGGACCCGGCCGCCGTCATCGCGGCCCTGCGGTTGGCCGGCTACGACGCGGCCCGCGACAGCGACGGCAACACCAACGACATCGTCATCGCCTGCGACGAGGACACGCCGCAGGTGCGCGAGCGGGTGCGGACGGTCATCGCCGAGGACGCACCGCTGAACCTGGAGGGTGACGCCATGCCCGGCGAGGTGCGCTTCGCCGACGAGCGCTGGTGACGGCCGACCTGGTCTACCTGGTCGCCGGGGGCAGCCTGCTCCTGGCGATCGTCCTGCCGGACCTGCTGGACCGCTGGGCGGTCTCGGCACCCATGGTGCTGGTGGGCGTCGGCATGCTCGTCGGACTGACCCCGCTGCCCGACGGGATGCCGCTGGACCCGCAGGACAACCAGGCGACCATCCTGCACGTCACCGAGATCGCCGTGCTGGTCGCGCTGATGGGCGTCGGCCTGGCGCTCGACCGGCCGCTGGCCCTGCTCGAGCCGCGCAGCTGGCGCAGCTGGTCGGCGACCTGGCGGCTGCTCGCGATCGCGATGCCGCTGAGCATCGGCGGCGTCGCGCTCCTGGGCTGGTCGCTGGGCCTCGCCCCGGCCGCGGCGCTCCTGCTCGGTGCCGCGCTGGCACCGACCGACCCGGTGCTCGCCTCCGACGTGCAGGTCGCCGGGCCGCAGACCGGTGACAAGGAGGTCGACGAGGAGGACGAGCTGCGCTTCACCCTCACCTCCGAGGCGGGCCTCAACGACGGGCTGGCCTTCCCCTTCGTCTACGCCGCCATCCTGCTCGCCAGCGGCGAGGCGATCTCCGGCTGGGCACTGGAGTGGGTCGGCTGGTACCTCGTCGGGAAGATCGTGATCGGGGTCGGCGTCGGGATCGTCGTCGGTCGGGCGCTCGCGTGGGTGGCCTTCCGCTCCCAGAACCGGTCGCTGCGGGTGGCCGAGCGCGGGGAGTCGCTGCTGTCGCTGGCGGCCCTGGTCTCGTCCTACGGGCTCGGCGAGGTGGCCGGCGGCTACGGCTTCTTGTCGGTGTTCGTCTGCGCGATGGCGTTCCGGTCGGCCGAGCGGTCCCACGACTACCACGCCGCCATGCACGAGGTCACCGAGCGGCTCGAGCGGTTGTTGACCCTCTTCGTGCTGCTGGTGCTCGGTGTCGCGCTGACCC
>JAPSKJ010000316.1 GCA_031177735.1 Nocardioides sp. | reverse complement strand
ACGTCGCGCACGGCCCTGCCCCTGGCGTCCGCGCTGTGCGACCATCGCAGCGTGGAGGGTGTTCGCCGTCCGAGCCGCCCACCGCCGGCACCGCACGGAGCCGACGGCGAGCTCTCCAGCGTCCGCGCGGACCAGGTGAGCGCGGCGGGCACGGTGAGCACTGCGAGCCCGACGAGCCCGGTGTTCGAGGACCCTGCTGCGGAGCTCGAGCACGCCGTCTCCGCTCTGGACGCCGCTGACTTCGACGCCGCGACCGGCCACCTCTCGGCTGCGATCCGCGGCTTCACCGCCGCTGGGGATCGCCGGCGCGCGGCCCTCGCCTGCGTGCGCCTGGGCGAGGTGCACAGCACCCTGCTGGGCAACCTGACGGCCGGCCGCGCCTGGCAGGTCCGCGCCGAGCGGCTCATCGCCGACGAGCCGCCGTGCGTGGAGCAGGGGTGGGTCGCGGTCGCGCCGCTGGGCTGCGACGTCGACGACCCCTCCGAGCTGCTTGCTCGCGCCGAGCGCGCGCTCGAGCTCGGGCGCCGCTTCGGCGACCTCAGCCTGGAGACCAAGGCGCTGGCCGACGCCGGGCTCGCCCACGTCCAGGCCGGTCGGCTCGCCGACGGCATGGCGCTGCTCGACGAGGCGATGGCGCTGGCGTGCGACATGGCCGACCGGGACACCGCAGGCAAGTCGGTGTGCTCGTTCTTCACCGCCTGCTACTACGCCGCCGACTTCGAGCGCGCACACTCCTGGCTGGACATGCTCGTCCGGCACGGCCTGGTCGGCTCCTCCCCCGGCGTGCAGCTGTTCCTGAGCAACCACTGCCGCAGCGTCCAGGCGACGGCGCTGTGCGAGCTGGGCCGTTGGGGCGAGGCCGAGGCTGTGTTGCAGCGCTCGATCAGGGAGTTCGAGGCGGGGATGCGCAGTCCCAGCTGGCACGCGGCGATCGCGCTGGCCGACCTCCGCATCCGGCAGGGACGGCTCGCTGACGCCGAGATGCTGCTGCTGGGCAAGGACGCCGCACTGCAGGCGTTGCTGCCGGCGGCCCGGCTGCATCTCGCGCGTGGTGACCTGGCGCTGGCCCGCGCAGCCGCGGTGCGCGGGCTGCGGGCGGTGGGAGACGACCGGCTCCGTGCGGCCGAGCTGCTGGCCGTGCTGGTGGAGGTGGGGGTCCGCGACGATGACCTCGCCGCCGCCGAGCGTGCGTGCGCCGACCTGGTCTCCCGCGCCTCTGGGCTCGACGTGCCGAGCCTGCGGGTGCGCACCGCCGTGGCACAGGCGAGAGTGCTGATGGCGCGGGGCGACCCGGCTGCGGCGATAACGACGGTCGAGGAGGCCCTCGACGCGCTCCCGCCCACCGGGGTCCCGCTCCTGCGCGCCACCCTGCTGCTGGACCTGGTCCGTTACCACGAGCTCGCCGCCAACGCCGCCGCTGCCCGGGTCGAGGCGGCTCGGGCGGCGGCGGTGCTCGGCGACCTCGACGTGGTCCTGTCCGCCGACGACGCCGCCCTGCTCGCGCGCCACGGCGCGCCGATGGCGGCTGCGGCGGGAGCGGCGCGACCGCGACGGGTCGCGACGCTCGCCCGGGCCGAGCGCGGCTGGATCGTCGCCTGCGGCGAGACCCGGGCGCGGCTGTCCGACACCAAGGGCCTGCGCTACCTCGCCGACCTGCTGGCCTGTCCCGGCGTGGAGCGCCACGCCCTGGACCTGGTGGACCGCGTCGAGGGCACGGATCCCGGCGCACCCGACCGTCACCGGCTCGGTGATGCCGGGGAGATGGTCGACGCCCAGGCGCGCACCGCCTACCGCCACCGCATCGAGGAGCTGCGCAGCGAGATCGACGCGGCGCTCGACGTGGGCGCCGAGACGCGGGCCGAGGCCTACCAGGCCGAGCTCGATCAGCTCGTCGCCCACCTGGCGGCGGCGTTCGGCTTGGGCGGGCGGAGCCGGCGCGCTTCGTCGGCGGCCGAGCGGGCCCGCGTCAACGTCACTCGAGCGGTCCGCTCGGCCATCGCCCACGTCACCGAGGTGCTGCCGGAGGCGGGCGGCGTCCTCGACCGGCAGGTCCGCACCGGGACCTATTGCAGCTACCAGCCGGGCGATGACGATCCGGTGCACTGGTCGTTCACTCCACAGTGAACGAGTTCGCCGCGCACCGAACGCCTCGGGGGTATGGACACTCCCTACCAAGCGGCGGCAGGCGTCCACGTGCTGCCGAGCAACCTCCCGATCCCCGGCGTCGGCGTGCTACCGATCAACGCCTACGTCATTCACGCCGAGCAGCCGGTGCTCGTCGACACCGGCCTGGCCATGGAGAGCGAGGGCTTCCTCGACGCGCTCGCGTCGGTGATCGACCCCGCCAGCATCCGGTGGGTCTGGCTGACCCACGACGACGCCGACCACACGGGCAACATCGCACGGGTCTTCGAGCTCGCCCCCCACGCCACGCTGGTCACCCACGGCTTCGCCGCGCTGCGGCTGAGCTCGGTGTGGCCCGGTGCGCTCGACCGGGTGCGAGCCATCCGCGTCGGTGACCGGCTGCACGTAGGTGACCGCACCCTGCGCGCGGTCGCGCCGCCCCTCTACGACAACCCGATGACGACCGGCCTGCTCGACGAGGCCACCGGGACGCTGTTCTCGGTCGACTCCTTCGGCGCGCTCCTGAGCGAGGCGACCCGGGACGCGGGCGAGGTCCCGGCGGACGCCCTGGCCGAGGGCATGCTCGCTTGGGCGACCGCGGACTCGCCGTGGGCCCACATCCTCGACCGGCAGCGCTACGGCGCGGTGCTCGAGGGCATACGCCGCCTGGAACCGACCAGCATCCTCTCCTCCCACCTCCCTGCCGCCGACGGCGTGCCGACCGAGCGGTTCCTGCGGATCCTCGAACGCGTGCCGGACGCCGAGCCCGCGATCGCACCCTCGGAGGCGGAGTTCGCCCACATGCTCGCCACCATCCACGGCGGCCAGGCCCCTGAGCCCACGCCCGTCGCACCGGTGGCCCACCACGTCGGCTGACGACGTCCCGACGAGAGGAGCAAGGCATGGTGCACCAGACACTCACCTCCGACCGCGTCGAGCGCTACATCGAGGCGCCCGCGGAGCTGCTCTACGACGTCGTCTCCGACGTCACTCGCACCCCCGAGCTGTCGCCGGAGGTGGCCGCCTGCGAGTGGCTCGACGGCGTCACCGAGGCGCGTGTCGGCGCGCGGTTCCGCGCCCGCAACAGCGCCGGTCGTGGCCCGGACTGGCACAACGAACCTGTCATCACAGTCGCCGACCGCGGACGGGAGCTCGCGTTCTCGCGCACCGAGCGCGGTGCCGGCACCATCGTGTGGCGCTACGTCTTCACCCCGGAGGGGACGGGGACGCGGGTCACCGAGTCCTACGAGGTCACTCGCTCGATCTCGCTGTTCGGCTGGTTCATCATCGGGGTGGTCTACGGCAACAAGGACCGTCGCGGCGACCTTCGCGCAGGGATGCGCACCACTCTGGACCGGTTGGCCGCGACGGTGGAACGGCCGCGGCAGAC
>JAPSKJ010000315.1 GCA_031177735.1 Nocardioides sp. | reverse complement strand
GAGCCGTACTGGATCCAGACCGAGTTCGAGATCGCCGAGCGGCACGGTGCCACGTGGAGCGAGGCCGACGCCCTCGACCTGGTCGGCAACGACCTGCTCGAGTCCGGACGCCGGATCAAGGAGCGGATGGGGCTGGAGCAGTCACCCGCCGACATCGTCCAGATGCTGCTCGACGGCGTCGTGGCACGCGTGGAGGAGGCGGTGCCGTGGCGTCCGGGCGCGGTCGAGCTGCTGGCGTCGTTGAACGCTGCCGGCATCCGGTGCGCCCTGGTGACCATGTCCTACGAGCGGTTCGTGGCGCCGATCCTGCGCCAGCTCCCCGCGGAGAGCTTCCAGGTCGTGGTGACCGGTGACCAGGTCGAGTTCGGCAAGCCGCACCCCGAGCCCTACCTCACCGCGGCCGCCGCGCTCGGGGTCGACGCGGGTGAGTGCGTGGCGATCGAGGACTCCAACACCGGTGCCCGCTCCGCCGAGGCGGCTGGCTGCACCGTGCTGGTGGTCGAGAACCACGTGCCGGTGGTGCCGGGGGAGCGCCGGGTGTTCCGCGACACGCTGGTCGGTCTCACCCCTAGCGCGCTCGGGGAGCTGATGGTCTCTCAGGCCTGAGCCAGCTCGATGAGCCGGTCGACCGTCCTGAGGTTGCGCGCAGTCATGGGGATGCGGCCGAGCGCGCGGGCCAGCTGGGCCTCCTTGAGCTGCGGCCGGCCGGCGCCGTCGGCGTAGCGCAGGTGCAGCTCGCGGCCGACGACCTCCCACCGGTCGCTACCGGTGGGGATGGCGCGGGCGGCGGCGACGGCCTCCTCGCTCGGCGCGGTGAGCATGAAGGAGACGTAGGAGAACTTCGGCTCGATGACCTCGAACGGATGGGCGGCGCGCGCGGCGACGAGCTCCTCCGGGGTGCGTGAGATGACCTCGCGGAAGAACCCGAACCGCTCCTGCACCACCCGCCCCAGGGCGCGGTCGAAGGCATCCGGGTCGCCCGGGATGTCGGCGACGAGGTTGCCGCTGGCGATGTAGGTGGTGGGGTCACCGGCGCCGAGCTCGGCCGCGATGGCTCTGAGGTCGGCCATCGGCAGCGTCGCGCCGCCCACGTTCACCGCACGCAGGAGCAGCACCCGCCGGCTCACCGGTCTCCGTCCTCGGCGAGCACCTCCAGCGTCAGGGCCGGGTCGGCGGGGAGCGGCGGGGGAGTGCCGCCGAACTCCGGACACAGCGCCTGGTGCGCGCACCACGAGCACAGCTTGGAGCGCCTGGCCCGCCAGTCGCCGGTCTCCCGGGCGGTGCGGATCGCGGCCCAGAGGGCCTCGACCTTCCGCTCGGTGGCACGCAGGTCGGCCTCATCGGGCACGTAGCGCAGGACTTCGCCGCTGCCGAGGTAGATGAGCTGCAGCATCGCCGGGATCACGCCGCGCGTGCGCCAGATGACCAACGCGTAGAACTTCATCTGGAACAACGCCTTGGCCTCGAAGCCCTCGCCGGGCGACCTGCCGGACTTGTAGTCGACGATGCGGATCGCGCCGTCCGGCGCGACGTCGAGCCGGTCGATGAAGCCGCGCAGCAGCAGCTTGGAGTCGAGCAGGGCCTCGACGTAGACCTCCCGCTCCGCGGGCTCCAGCCGGGTCGGGTCCTCGAGGGTGAAGTAGCGCTCGAGCACGGTGCGGCACGAGGCCAACCAGGAGGTGATCTGGGGCCCGCCCTCGCCGAACATGTCCACCAGCTCGGGAGCGTCGGCGACGAGCTGTTGCCATGCCGGCTCCAACATCTGCTGCGCCTGCTCGGGCGTGCGCTGGCCGGCGGGCAGGTCGAACAGGTCCTCGAGGACCTTGTGGACCACCGTGCCGCGGACGGCATCGGGGGAGTAGGGCTCGGGGAGACGGTCGACCGTGCGGAACCGGTAGAGCAGCGGGCAGGTCATGAAGTCACCGGCGCGGCTCGGGGAGAGCGCGCCCAGCACGTCGACGCCGTCCACCGGCGTCGAGAGACGCTCGGCGGGTGACTCCTGCGACGTGGCGATGACCATGCCCTGAACGTTATGCGACAGCACCGACAGGCCGAACACGAGTGGCTCGCCGCGTGTCGGATAGCCTCATGGGGTGTCTGCAGGACCCGGGCCGGAGCCGCCCCGACCACCTCAGCGGCCGCCGGGCACGTTCCGCGTCGGCACGATCGCCGGAGCCGACGTGCTCGTCTCCTCGACCTGGTTCCTCGTCGCCCTGCTCATCGCGGTGGTGGTCTCCCCGCGCGTGGAGCAGGTCACGCCCGGCCTCGGCGCGTGGAAGTACGTCGCCGGGCTGGCGTTCGCGGTGATCCTCTACGGCTCCGTGCTGCTGCACGAGGCGTCGCACGCCTTCGTCGCTCGGCACTACGGCTATCCGGTCTCCTCGATCACCCTGCACTTCCTCGGCGGTGCCACGGCGATCGAGGGCGAGGCCAGACGGCCGAAGGAGGAGTTCCTCATCGCCGTGGTCGGGCCGCTGACCTCGCTCGCCATCGGCGGCGCCGCCCTGGCCCTGTGGTTCCTCGAGCCCAGCGGACTGCTGCTGATGGCGATCGAGGGGCTGGCGGGCGCCAACCTGCTGGTGGGCCTGCTCAACCTGGTGCCGGGCCTGCCGCTCGACGGCGGCCGGGTGCTCAAGGCGGCGGTCTGGGGCGTCACCAACAACGTCCACCGGGGCACGCTGGTGGCCGGCTGGGCGGGCCGCGTGGTGGCGGTGCTGGCGCTGCTGTGGCCCACGGTGATCATGAGCCTGTTCGACCTCCGCCCCGACGTGCTCGACTACATCTTGGCCTTCATCGTCGCGCTGTTCCTGTGGACGGGCGCCTCGGCCGCGATCATGTCCGCGCGGGTGCGCTCACGGCTCCCCGACCTGGTCGCCGCCCAGCTCGCGCGCCGCACCCTGGTGGTCCCGGCGGAGCTCCCGCTCGCCGAGGCGGTCCGGCGCGCGCGGGAGGAGCAGGCCGGCAGCCTGGTCACCGTCGACTCCGAGGGCCGCCCCGTCGGCATCGTCAACGAGGCCGCCGTCCTCGCCACGCCCGAGGACCGCCGGCCGTGGGTGGCGACCTCCACGGTGGCCCGCTCCCTCGCCGACGGCCTCACGCTGCCTGCCCACCTGCACGGTGAGGACCTGATCCGAGCCATCCAGCGGGTCCCGTCGACGGAGTACCTCCTGGTGGCGCCCGACAGCAGCATCGTCGGGGTGCTCGCCACCGCTGATGTCGATGCGGCGTTCCGCCGGAGCGCCCGGTAAGTTCGGCCGGCGATGTCCGAGCCCACCGAGCCCACCGAGCCCACTGCGATCACCGAGCCGCCCGCGGCGCCCGTCTTGGCACCCGACCTCCCGGCCGCCCCTGGTTCGGCGCCCGACTCGGCGCCCGCGTCCACGGCGGAGCCCGTCACCGACGTGCCCCTCGACGCCTGGTCCGGCGTCCACCGCGGCCCGTTGCGGGCCGGGGAGTGGGTGCGCCTGGTCGACCAGAAGGGCCGCAAGCACAACTTCGAGCTGGTCCCCGGCAAGCGGTTCTTCTCCAACAAGGG
>JAPSKJ010000314.1 GCA_031177735.1 Nocardioides sp. | reverse complement strand
TACAGCCGTGCGATCGGGTACTCGTTCATGTAGCCGTAGCCCCCGTGCAGCTGCAGGCACCGGTCGATGACGTCGTGCGCGACCTCGGTGCAGAAGAGCTTCGCCGACGCGGCCTCGGCAGCGGTGAGCTCGCCCGCGTCGAGCGCCTCCAGGGCCCGATCGGCGACCGCCTGCGCCGCGTCGACCTTCGCTTGTGCACCGGCGAGCTCGAACTTGGTGTTCTGGAACGACGCCACCGGCTGGCCGAAGACCTTGCGATCCTCCACGTAGGCCTGGGTGAACCGGACGGCCGCCGCCGCCTGCGCGTAGGCGCCATAGGCGATGCTCAGCCGCTCCTGGGGGAGGTTCTGCCCCAAGTAGGAGAAGCCCTGGTTCTCCTCGCCCAGCAGGTCCTCGGCCGGGACGACCACGTCGGTGAAGGACAGCTCGGCGGTGTCGGAGGTGCGCAGGCCGAGCTTGTCGAGCTTGCGTCCGACGGCGTAGCCCTCGGACCGCGTGTCGACGGCCAGCAGCGAGATCCCAAACCGTCGGTCGTTCTCCAGCGGCGGCGAGGTGCGCGCGCACACGATCACCCGGTCCGCGTGGACACCACCGGTGATGAAGGTCTTCGCACCGTTGAGGACGTAGTGGCTGCCGTCGTCGGACCTGCGTGCGGTGGTGCGCATGCCGGCCAGGTCGGAGCCGGTGCCCGGCTCGGTCATCGCGATGGCGAACATCGTCTCCCCCGACACGAAGCCGGGCATCCAGCGCGCCAGCTGCTCGGGGGTGCCGAGCTTGAGCAGGTACGGCAGGCACAACGCGACGTGGACGCTGGAGCCGCCGAAGCTCACACCGGCCCGGGTCGTCTCCTCGGTGACCACCGCGGAGAACTTGAACGACTCGATCCCGGCGCCGCCGTACTCCTCCGGCACCTCGATCCCGAAGAGCCCCAGCTCGCCCAGCTTGTAGTAGAGGTCGCGAGGGACGATGCCGTCCTCGAACCACTGCTGGTAGTGCGGGGCGACCTCGGTGTCGATGAAGGAGCGGATGGTCCGGCGGAAGGACTCGTGGTCCTCGTCGAAGACGGTACGGCGCATGTCGCCGACCCTAACGGCACACCGGCCGGCTTCTCGGCGAAGCTGGTGCGGTCAGCGGGTCAGAACTGCGGCGGGCCTTCGCTCGCCCGCCGCAGCAGCGCCTCGAAGGGTGTCGGCTCGGCGAACTCATCCTCGACCCCCCGCCGCTCGGCGGACGCGGCACGCGGCGCAGCCGTCGGGCCGCCCAGCAGTGCCGCCAGCTCACCGGCGGCCCGCTCGACGCGCTTGTGCAGCGAACCGTCGGCGTTGGCGCCGAAGTCCTCGCTGGCTGCGAACACACCGGTCGGCACGACCACGGCCCGCAGATAGGCGAACAGTGGCCGCAGCGCGTGGTCGAGCACCAGGGAGTGCCGGGCCGTGCCCGCGGTGGCCGCGATCAGCACCGGCTTGCCGTCGAGCATCCCCGGCTCCAAGACGTCGAAGAAGGTCTTGAACAGACCCGAGTACGACGCTGAGAAGACCGGGCTGACCACGACGAGCCCGTCCGCGTGGCGGACCTTCTCGATCCCCTCGGCCAGCTCGCCGGTCGCGAAGCCGGTCAGCAGGCGGTCGGCCAGTGCGTGCGCCAGCGGGCGCAGCTCGACCACATCGACCTGCGCCTCCCCACCGCGATTGGTGATCGCGGCGGCGGAGGCCTCGCCCAGCATGTCGGCCAGCAGCCTGGTCGAGCTCGGCACGCTGAGGCCGGCGGTCACGACCACCACGCGACGGACGCCGCCGTGCTCCACCCCGCTCACAGCTCCCCCTCGAGCACAGTCGCGACGGCCGGGTCGTCCAGCTCGCGGTCCGTCGTACCGGTGGCGGAGTCGCCGGCGGCGTACACGGTGGAGTCGGTCGGGCCGCCGGCCCTCGCGACAAGGGAAGCGTGCGTGGGCGCGTCCGGCACGCCCGGCTGGCGGACCTTGGCGAACTCCTCACGCATCGTCGGCAGGATCTCGCCGAGCAGGTCCAGCTGCTCGAGCACGGTCTTCAGCGGCAGGCCCGCGTGGTCGACGAGGAACAGCTGGCGCTGGTAGTCGCCGACGTAGTCGCGGAACGACAGCGTGCGCTCGAGCACCTGCTGCGGTGAGCCCACCGTCAGTGGCGTCGCTTCGGTGAAGTCCTCCAGCGACGGGCCGTGCCCGTAGACCGGGGCGTTGTCGAAGTAGGGCCGGAACTCGTTCCAGGCGTCCTGGCTGTTCTTGCGCATGAAGAACTGCCCGCCCAGGCCGACGATCGCCTCGTGCTCGGCGCCATGGCCGTAGTGGGCGAAGCGCTGTCGGTAGAGGCGCACCATCTGCGCGGTGTGGGCCGCGGGCCAGAAGATGTGGTTGTGGAAGAACCCGTCGCCGTAGTAGGCCGCCTGCTCGGCGATCTCGGGGCTGCGGATCGAGCCGTGCCACACGAAGGGAGGTACGCCGTCGAGCGGGCGCGGCGTCGAGGTGTAGCCCTGCAGCGGCGTGCGGAACCGGCCGCTCCAGTCCACGACGTCCTCGCGCCAGAGCCGGTGGAGCAGCGCGTAGTTCTCGATCGCCAGGTTGATGCCCTGGCGGATGTCCTTGCCGAACCACGGATAGACCGGGCCGGTGTTGCCGCGGCCCATCATCAGGTCGACCCGGCCGTCGAGGAGGTGCTGGATCTTGGCGTAGTCCTCGGCGATGAGCACCGGGTCGGTCGTGGTGATCAGGGTGGTCGCCGTCGACAGGATGATCCGCTCGGTCTGCGCGCCGATGTAGGCCAGGGTCGCCGTCGGGTTGGAGGCGATGAACGGCGGGTTGTGGTGCTCGCCGGTGGCGAACACGTCCAGGCCGATTTCCTCGGCCTTCTTGGCGATCGCCACGGTCGCCTTGATCCGCTCGTGCTCGGTGGGCGTGCGGCCGGTGGTGGGATCCGTCGTCACGTCCCCGACGGTGAAGATTCCGAACTGCATGCCCATGGGTCGTCGCTTCCTTCCGCGCAGCCTCGTCGAGGCCTGACTAGTTGAATAGTGAACTAGTCATGCCAACCGTCGACTCCCCCACGGTATTCCGCAGGTCCAGGCTCACCGTCGCAGATGCGTGTGCGGTGAAACGCGTCTCCGCGCCGGGGACGCCTAGCGGTCGGGGACGGCAGTGACGACGACGTTGCTCAGGTAGCTCGTGCCGTCCCAGTCGGAGCACGTCACCAGCACCAGTCGCGGGGCACCGTGCTGGGCGAACAGCTGTTGCGCCCGCGCGGCGATCGCCCGCTTCCCGAGCGTGCGGACCGACTTGACCTGGTAGTGCAGTCGGCCCTTCTCGGTGCGGACCATGAGTGCGTCACCGGCCCGCAGCTCACTGATCCGCTGCAGCGCACCCGCTCCGCCCCGCACGGTGTGGCCCGCCAGGAGGACGCTGCCTGCCGAAGCCCCGGGCAGCGCGCCGTCGGCCCACCAACCGACGCGGCTGGCATCAGCGGGCGGCACGAGCGTCTCCTCGACCAACCCGACCGGGTCGACCGGGGCAGTGATCCCGAGCGCGGG
>JAPSKJ010000313.1 GCA_031177735.1 Nocardioides sp. | reverse complement strand
CCGACACCGCACTGGGCGGTGCCCGCGGCGTGGGAGGACCCGGTCGTCTTCGAGGGCAGCGACCCGCGCACCCCGCTCCAGTTCTACGGCGGCGACCTCGACGGGATCGTGGACCACCTCGACCACGTGGCCGCGGTCGGCGCGACGATCCTCTACACGACGCCGGTCTTCCCCGGCGAGAGCAACCACCGGTACAACGCCGCCACGTTCGACCACGTCGATGACCTGCTGGGGGGCGACGCGGCGTACGAACGCCTCAGCGACGCCGTCCACCAGCGCGGCTGGCGACTGCTCGGCGACCTGACCGCCAACCACACCGGCGACACCCACGAGTGGTTCCAGCAGGCGCGGGCCGGTGCCCACACCCGCGCGTGGTACTACTTCCACGGCGCTCCCGACGGGCCCGAGACCTACGAGACCTGGATGGGTCACCACACCCTGCCCAAGC
Organism: Nocardioides sp.; assembly: GCA_031177735.1. Lineage (GTDB taxonomy): Bacteria > Actinomycetota > Actinomycetes > Propionibacteriales > Nocardioidaceae > Nocardioides. The sequence goes on along the minus strand of JAPSKJ010000313.1, from coordinate 3,124 downwards.
TCAACCACACCGCCGAGGACCTGCGCCACGCGATGATCGAGGGCCCCGACAGCGTGGTGGCACGCTGGCTGCGCAAGCCCTACGACGTCGACGGCTGGCGCATCGACGTCGCCAACATGACCGGGCGACTCGGCGAGATCGACGTCAACCACGAGGTCGCCCGGACCGTCCGCGCCACCGCGGCCGCCGAGCGCGACGACCCGCTGGTCATCGGCGAGCACAACCACGACGCGTCGCACGACATCGACGGCGACGGCTGGCACGGCACGATGAACTACTCCGGCTTCTCCTGGCCGGTCTGGTCCTGGCTGCGCGACCCCGACTCCCCGGCCCGCGCGTTCGGACGACCGGTGCAGGTGCCGCGCCGGCCGGGGCCGCAGGTGCGCCGCGCGCTCGACGAGTGGCGCGCGCGCTACGGCTGGCGCGCCACCACCCAGTCCTGGAACATCCTCAGCTCCCACGACAGCGCCCGCATCCGCACCATCGTCGGCACCGCGGAGCGGCACCGCGTCGCGGCCGGGCTGCAGTTCACCCTCCCGGGCGTGCCGATGCTCTTCGCCGGCGACGAGATCGGGCTGGAGGGCGTCAACGGCGAGGACTCCCGCCGTCCGATGCCGTGGCACCGGCCCGAGACGTGGGACCACGAGACGCTGCGGATCTACGGCGAGCTGGCCCGGCTCCGCCGTGAGCACACCGCCCTCACCCGCGGCGGCCTGCGCTGGGTGTACGTCGACGACGACACCCTCTGCTACCTCCGCGAGCACCCCGAGGGCGATGTGCTGGTCGCCGCCCGGCGCGCGCCCGGCGGCGTACCCCCGCTGCCGGTGACGCCCGGCGACCTGCTGCTCAGCACCACCGACGACCCCGCCGGGGTCGGTCTGCACATCTGGACCGCCCGATGACCTCGACCGGCGACGTGTGGGACACCCCCACCCGCCGGGTGCGATCACAGCGATACTGAACCCGTGCCCAGGATCGTCGCCGCCCGCCCCGACCCCGGGATCATCGCGCTGCCCTGGAGCCGCCCCCTGGAGGAGTGGCCCGAGAGCCCTGAGGGTCCGGTGGTGCCGCTGCCTCGCGGCCTGTCGCGGCACGTGGTGCGGATCGTCCGGCAGGGGCAGCGGACCTACGCCGTGAAGGAGACGGTCGCCGACATCGCCTTCCGGGAGTACCGCGTCCTGCGCGACCTCCAGCGTCTCGGTCTGCCCGCCGTGGTGGCCCAGGCGGTGGTGACCGAGCGCGCCGACGACGACGGCGAGGAGCTGCCTGCGGCGCTGATGACCCAGCACCTGCGCTTCTCCCTGCCCTACCGCAGCCTGTTCCAGCACAGCCCGCAGCCGGAGAACGTGCCCCGGCTCGTCGACGCCCTGGTGGTGCTGCTGGTGCGCCTGCACCTGGCCGACTTCTACTGGGGCGACGTGTCGCTCTCCAACGTGCTCTTCCGGCGGGACGCCGGCGGGTTCGCCGCCTACCTCGTCGACGCGGAGACCGGCGAGCTCAAGCAGACGATCTCCGACCGCCTGCGCGAGTACGACCTCACCGTCGGTTGCGAGAACGTCTACGCCGAGCTGATGGACCTGGCCGCCGGCGAGGGCGTCGACCTCGACGCCGACGTGATCGTCGACCGGCTGCGCACGCGGTATGCCAGCCTGTGGGCCGAGCTCACCTCGGAGGAGCACTTCGCCACCACCGAGATGTGGCGGATCGAGCAGCGCATCGAGCGGCTCAACGACCTCGGCTTCGACGTCGAGGAGCTCGACATCGTCACCGACGTGGGCGGTGACCAGGTCCGGATCACCCCGCGGGTCGTCGAGCTCGGTCACCACCGCCGCGAGCTGCGCGAGCTGACCGGGCTCGACGTCGAGGACGCCCAGGCGCGCCGGCTGCTCAACGACATCGCCAGCTTCACCGCTCACCACGACCTGGGCCGCGAGGACCGCGAGCTGGTCGCGCTGCACTGGCTGCACGACGTGTGGGAGCCGTTCCTGGCGATGATCCCGCGCGAGGCCCGCGGCAAGCTCCAGCCCGCCGAGATGTTCCACGAGGTGCTGGTGCACCGGTGGTACCTCTCCGAGGGAGCCGGCCGGGAGGTCGACATCTTCGACGCCGCCCGCTCCTACGTCGCTTCCGTGCTGCCGACCCGGCCGGACGAGGCACTCGCCCCGCCGGAGTAGCCGCCCAGCGGCCGAGCCGGGCCTGACGCCGCCGGCTGGCGTGCCGGGCAGCGGGACCGAGCCGATCAGGTCCGCCTCGGAGCGGGTCGTCAGTAGGTCAGCTCGACGAAGTCCTCGACCTGGTAGGCCCCGTTGGTCTGCAGCACGACCGTCTGCAGCCCGATCGGCCGGCCGTCGGCGTAGGTCACCAGCGTCATCGACGCATCGCGGCGCGGCTTGCTGCCCAACGCGAACGCGTACGCCGCCCCGCCGGTCGTCCCGGTCGTGTAGCTCCACCCCACCGCGCCGTCCTCCCCGACCACCCGGGTGGGTCCGACGTTGACGTGCAGATGGCCCCCGACGACCAGGTCGGCGCACCCACGATCGAGGATCTCCCGGCCCAGGTTGGCGTCGTGGACCAGCACCGTGGCGACCCGCTCGTCGGCGGCGCACGCGGTGTCGGCGAGCTCGGTCGCCACCCCACCGAACGACTGCGCGCCCTCGTCCCGCCAGCTGCCCAACCCACTCGCCCGGGGGTCGGGGGCGCCCAGCAGGGTGGTCCCACCGGGTCCTTCCACGACCTCGCCGTCGAGGACCGTCCAGCCGCGGTCGCCCAGGTAGGAGCCCACGAACGGCCCGCTGTCGTGGTTGCCCGGCACCATCCAGCGGTCCCAGTCGTCGAAGGCGGCGTCGAGCGAGTCGAGCGAGAACGCCTCCCAGGTCGAGCCGGTGGAGGTGTCGTCGCCGGCGTCGAAGACCGCGGTGGCGCCGCCCGCCTCGCCCACGGCGCGGGCGACCCGGTCCATGCCGATGTTGTCGTGCCGGTCGCTGACCAGCAGCACGGTCGTCTCGTCGTCGGCCGGCTGTCGCAGGGGCAGGTCGTCCGCGGCCTCGGCGGCGTCGGAGTAGAACACCTTGCTCTTGTCGAAGGTGTTCACCGCGCTCTCGATCAGGCGACGGGTCTGGAAGGT
>JAPSKJ010000312.1 GCA_031177735.1 Nocardioides sp. | reverse complement strand
CAGCGCGTTCGCGCCGCGGCTGGGCACGGGTGCAACCCGTCATCGGTGCCGGGTGTGGGATTCGAACCCACAAGCCCTTGCGGGCAACGAGGTTTGAGCTCGTCGCGTATGCCGTTCCGCCAACCCGGCTCGATGTCACGAAAACCTACCGGAACGGCAACCGAACGGCCTGCTCAGGGTTACGCGGGGCCCGTATGGCCTACCCTGTCGAGCGTGAACCAAGCTCCCTCCGCCGAGGCCTTCGGCACCACACCGCGCACGGTCGTCATCGCGGAGGACGAGGTGCTCATCCGGATGGACCTCGCGGAGATGCTGACCGAGGAGGGGTACTCCGTGGTCGGCCAGGCCGGTGACGGCCAGCGAGCCATCGAGCTCGCCGAGGAGCTCAAGCCCGACCTGGTCATCCTCGACGTCAAGATGCCGGTGCTCGACGGCATCGCGGCCGCGGAGGCCATCGCGAGCAAGCGGATCGCACCTGTCGTCATGCTGACCGCCTTCTCCCAGCGCGAGCTGGTCGAGCGCGCCCGCGACGCCGGCGCGATGGCCTACCTGGTCAAGCCGTTCACGCAGAGCGACCTCGTGCCCGCCATCGAGCTCGCGGTCAGCCGGTTCGCCGAGCTGGCCCAGCTCGAGGCGGAGGTCGCTGGGCTGCACGAGCGGCTCGAGACCCGCAAGGCCGTGGAGCGGGCCAAGAGTCTCCTCCAGCAGGACCTCGGCCTCACCGAGCCCGAGGCCTTCCGCTGGATCCAGAAGACGGCAATGGACCTGCGTCTCTCGATGCGCCAGGTCGCCGAAGGCGTGCTCACCCACGGGCCCGGCGGGACCGCGTCGACCGGGTCCTGACCGGCCCGCCCCTAGACTCACCCAGCATCCGTCGCGGTGCGTAGGAGGAGGACCCCACGTTGAACCTGCATCCCTACGTCCGTGTGCGCACGGGGAGCGTGCTGACCGGCCTGCTGATGGCCGTGCTCGCCCCGGTGCTGCTCACGGTCGGCATCGCCCCCGCAGCCAGCGCTGCGGAGACCATGTGCATGCCCAGCGAGACCAGCGGCTGCATCGCCGGCACGCTCCGCACCGAGGAGGGGCCGGTGGAGGGGGCCACCTTGACGGTGACCTCGCCCTCCGGCGAGGAGACCGAGGTCGAGACCAGCGCGTCGGGCCGGTGGAACCTCTCGATCGAGGAGGAGGGCGCCTACACCGTCGCGCTCGACGAGGAGAGCCTGCCCGACGACGTCGTCGCCTCCTCCTCCGAGGTGACCGTGCAGGCCGGCTTCGCCCGCACCGTGCCGGCCCTCTTCGAGCTGCGCACCGGCGCCTACGACGCGAGCAGGTCGAAGGTCGATGAGCTGATCCAGGGCGCGGCCAGCGGCCTCCGCCTCGGCCTGCTGCTGGCGCTGGCCTCGGTGGGACTCTCACTCATCTACGGCACCACAGGACTCTCGAACTTCGCGCACGCCGAGCAGGTGACCCTCGGCGGCATCCTCGGCTACCTGCTGGTCAACAGAGGCGGCCTGCCGCTCATCGTGGGTGGCGTGCTGATCGTGTTGATCTGCGGCTTCACCGGCTGGCTGCAGGACCGGATCCTGTGGCAGCCACTGCGACGCCGCGGCCTGGGCCTGACCCAGCTGATGATCGTGACCATCGGACTCTCCCTGGCGCTGCAGTACGTCTACCAGTACGCCGTCGGCGCTCGTACCGTGCGCGTGGAGGTCGCCAACCCGACCGTGCACCAGATCGGTCCGATCACGCTGAGCAACATGTCCTACATCGCGATGGCGATCTCGGTGGTGGTCCTCGCTGCCGTCGGGTTCGCGCTGCTGCGCACCCGCATCGGCCGGGCCACCCGTGCGGTCTCGGACAACCCCGCCCTCGCCGCGGCCTCGGGCATCGACGTCGACAAGGTGATCCGCCTGGTCTGGATCGTCGCCATGGCGCTCGCCGGCCTCTCGGGGCTGCTCTACGCACTGACCGTCGGCAACGGCGTCAAGTGGGACACCGGCCTGCAGATCCTGCTGCTGCTCTTCGCGGCGGTGACCTTGGGCGGTCTCGGTACGGCCTTCGGCGCGCTGATCGGTTCGTTGGTCATCGGCCTGGTCGTGGAGCTGTCGCCGGTGCTCGGTATGCCCGGTGACTTCAAGTACGCCACCGCGCTCGTCATCCTCATCCTGCTCCTGCTGGTGCGGCCCCAGGGTCTGCTCGGCAAGGCCCAGCGGATCGGCTGAGAGGGGAACACTGATGGACACCATCCAGGCGATCCTGAACGCGTCGATGCGAGAGGCGCTCTCGCCGCAGACCGCGGCCGTGATCATCGCGGTCATCGGCCTCAACGTGCACTTCGGCTTCACCGGCCTGCTCAACATGGGCCAGTCGGGGTTCATGCTGCTGGGCGCCTACGGCTTCGCGATCCCGATCATCCACGGCTGGCCGATGGCCCTGGCCGTCCTCGTCGGGCTCGGCGTCGCGTTCGCCTTCGCGCTCGTGCTCGGCATGCCGACCCTGAAGCTGCGCGGCGACTATCTGGCGATCGTCACCATCTCCGCCGCGGAGATCATCAGATACGTCGGCCGCTCCTCGATCCTCACCGACCTCACCGGCGCCGCGCAGGGCCTCAAGGGTGCGGAGTACCGCGGCCCGTTCGCGTCGCTGTCGTTCTTCGGCGACGGTGACTTCACCCTGCTGCCGTTCAACTACCGCGACGTCGCCGACGGCGCGATGTGGGTGCGGCTGATCGGGCTGCTCCTGCTCGTCGCCGCCGTCGCCGGCCTCGTCTACGTCGCGACGAGGGGGCGTCGGGAGGGGATGCCGCGTGCGGGCATGATCATCGCCGTCCTCGGCGCGGTGAGCGTCCTGCTGCTGCTCTTCCTCGCCCCCGTGACCGCGGCCGGCACCGGCGTCAACGGCTGGTGGTTCCGCGTGGTCAACTGGGTCCTGGTCGGTCTGAGCGCGCTCGCGGTGTACCTGCTGGCCCGTAGCCCCTGGGGCCGCCTGCTCAAGGGCATCCGTGAGGACGAGGACGCGATCCGCAGCCTGGGCAAGAACGTGTTCGCGATCAAGATGCAGGCGCTCATCATCGGTGGCCTGTTCGGTGCGCTGGGCGGCATGCTCTACGTGTTGCCCGCCTCGGTGCAGCCCGACTCCATGGGCCGCACGCTCACCTTCTTCGCCTACACCGCGCTGCTGCTGGGCGGTGCGGCGACGATCTTCGGTCCGGTCCTGGGGACGGTGCTGTTCTTCACCGCCCGCATCTTCATCCAGACCGCCGCGAACCAGTGGGTCCCCGGCTCGTGGATGAACGACCAGCAGGCGCAGCAGTTCTCGTTCATCGTGGTCGGCGTCGTGCTGATGCTCTTGGTGATCTTCCGTCCGCAAGGAATCCTCGGTGACAAGAGGGAGCTGCGTTTCAATGTCTGAGCCGACCCCGACGACCCCGACCGTCGACCTGGGCGACCCCGTTGCCCGCCGGGCGCTGATGGGGACCGTCGACCCGGTCCCCGGCGCCCCCAAGCCCGACCCGATCCTCACCGTCGACAAGATCACCCGCCAGTTCGGCGGCATGGTCGCCGTCGACGTCGAGCACCTGGAGCTGCAGCGGGG
>JAPSKJ010000311.1 GCA_031177735.1 Nocardioides sp. | reverse complement strand
CCACATCGAGCACTTCGAGCGCGATGTCGAGGTTGGGACTGACCGATGCGGGGGTCGCGGTCGCGATGAGGCTGCCCGCGCACCCGGTGAGTGCATACGTGTCGCGGTCACCTGGGGCGCCGATCACGGCCGGGCCGGGAGGAAGAGACCCGGCGGCGGTCAGCGGAAGCCCGCCCGCCTCGTCGGCGCGGCGCGGCGCACCGTTCTGGACCATCACCGCCAGGTCGTCCTCCTGGTTGGTCGATCCGGCGTAGTCACCGCGGCTCCACTGCACCAGGGGACGGTCGTAGCCCGCGCCCATGATCGGCGCCCAGATGCCCTGCCCGGCGTAGTAGGCGTCGGTGCCCTGGCCGTCGTGGCTGAGGCCCAGGTTGTGGCCGGCCTCGTGGGTCGCGGCTTCCGCGACAGCCTTGGTGTCGTGGAGGAGTGCGTGTGGGAACACCCACGCCGGCTGGAGCGAGCCGTGCTGCGTCGTGACGGCGAAGGCACGGAGGTAGGCCACGCCCCCGCAGCGGGAGGCGCAGATCGCATCCGACGCCTCGACGCTGGCCGAGACCAGCACGCGCGTGCCGAAGACCTGGTCCAGGCTGCCGGACCGCTCGATGGCTGCCCGGCCCGGGTCCTGGGTCGTCACGTTGACGCCGAAAGGCGCATAGTCCTCGGCCACGCGCGCCCACACAGAGGTGACCCGGTCGAGCTCGTCGGCGCTGAAGCCCGGCCCGTTGCGCGCCGGGTCCCAGCCGGTGTGGAAGCCCGAGCGAACGCCCGCCTGCGAGTTCCACGAGGTGCCTGAGACGTCCGCTCCGTCGAAGTCGAGGAAGATCGTGCGCTGGGCGCCGGGCAGGCTGTGCAGGGCGAACGCATCCGCGGTGGCCGCGGCCCCCTCGAAGGTCGCCGCGGTGGTCGGCTCGGTGGACTCGGCGGTCGCGTCGGTGGTCGGCTCGGTCCGCGCCATCGTGGGCTCGGTCGTGAGTTCCACCGTGGGCTCCGTGGTCGGCCCCGCGGTCGATCCGGCCTGCGCCGGATCCGATCCCTCGGCTCGCTCGTCGGGATGGGGCTGCCCAGTGAACGGGTCAGCACCCCCTGCGTCGTCCGTGCCCGCCGGGGCGGAGATGTCGTCCACGAAGTAGACCCGTCCGGTCCGGTCGAGCCAGACGGTGGAGTCGCCCAGCACCAGCGCCCGCAGCTCCTCGGGTGCCATGCCGTTGAGCCGGGCGGCCTCGGGCAGGTCGTCGCCGAGCAGCTCCATGGCCCGACGCCCACGCGCGGGCTCGGGAAGCAGCAGCTCGGGCGGGGCCGCCGTCTGCGTCGAGGCGTCGGACGCCGTCGCCGGAGGCTGCTGCCCACCGGTCCCGCTCGGTGTCGCACCCGCCGGTGGCCGGTCCGGCTCGGTTCCGCTCGTCACGACGGCGATCAGCACGAGCACGACGGCAGCGACCGCCACCACCGCACCCGCTGCGGTCCACCGCGCCTTCCCACGTCGACGCGGGTCCGGAAACCGGATCATCATGGGCGTCCCTCCGCCTGTTGCATTGCCTGGTCGTCGGCAGGGCGGAGCAGCTGCGATGAGGCAGCACCGTGTGGTCGAGGCCCGGATCGCGCTGACGCGCCCTCTGCTGCAGCGGTACCCACCAGCAGCCGAGCCCTCGCCGCGGCTTGCCCTTCGGCCGGTCAGCCGCAAGTGTGAGCGAAATGCGGAAACCCCAGGCGAGTGCCTGGGGCTTCCATCTGTGTCCGAGGGGGGACTTGAACCCCCACGCCCTATACGGGCACTAGCACCTCAAGCTAGCGCGTCTGCCTATTCCGCCACCCGGACGAGTGCGGAGGAAACGTTAGCAGTCGGCAGTCCTGGAGCCGAATCGGGATGGTGTGATTCGGCCGCGCGCCTCGCCGAAGCCGATCCGCGCGCCGGCGGCACCGGCCGCGGTCGCGCGGAGGACCACCTCGTCGCCGTCCTCGAGGAAGGTCCGGGCCTCGCCGGCCACGCGGATCGGGGCGCTTCCGCCCCGGGTGAGCTCGATGAACGAGCCCCACTCTGCGGGCGTGGGACCGGAGACCGTGCCGGAGGCGAACAGGTCGCCGGTGCGGGTGCGTGCGCCGTTGACCGTCAGGTGGGCGAGCATCTGGGCGGGGGACCAGTACATGGCGGCGTACGGCGGCCGGCTGACCACCTCGCCGTTCCACTCCACCTCCAGGGCGAGGTCGAGACCCCACGGCTCATCCATCCGCAGGTAGGGCAGCGGCCCCGGGTCCTGCTCGGGGAGCCGGATCCGGGCGCTGTCGAGGGCAGCCAGCGGCACGACCCACGCCGAGACCGTCGACGCGAACGACTTGCCGAGGTTCGGACCGAGCGGGACGTACTCCCAGGCCTGGATGTCGCGCGCCGACCAGTCGTTGAACAGCACGACCCCGAAGATGTGCCGCTCGGCGTCCTCCGCGGGGATCGGGTGACCGAGGTCGTTGCCCGTGCCGACCACGAAGCCGACCTCCGCCTCGATGTCCAGGCGGACCGAGGGGCCGAACACCGGCTCCGGGTCCGCCGGCCCCTTGCGCTGCCCGCACGGCCGCACCACGTCGGTGCCCGACACGACGACCGAGGCGGAGCGTCCGTGGTAGCCGACCGGCAGGTGCTTCCAGTTCGGCATCAGCGGGTCGGGGCTGTCGGGCCGGAACAACCGGCCCAGGTTGGAGGCGTGGTGCTCGGAGGCGTAGAAGTCGACGTAGTCCGCGACCTCGAAGGGCAGGTGCAGGGTCACCTCCTCCACCGGATGCACGGCCCGATCCGGTACGTCGCCGGCGACGGCCTCCGAGATCGCCGAGCGTGTCTCCGCCCAGGCCGAGTGGCCGCGCGCCATGAACGGGTTGAGGCAGGGCTCCTCGAACACCGGGTCACCCAGCAGCAGCCCGAGGTCGACCACGTGGTCGCCCAGCCGGGTGCCCACCCGCGGCAGCGACCCGCCGACGGAGTAGACGCCGTAGGGCAGGTTGGCCGGCCCGAACAGCGAGTCGGCCGCCACCTCCAGCCGCGTCACGACCCGCGCCGCCCGCCCGCCCACGACCAGGCGTAGACCCCGTCGTCGCTCGCCCGGCCGCCCTCGCCCAGCTCGAGCGGCCGGAAGGTGTCGACCATGACAGCCAGCTCCTCGAAGCGCTCGGCGCCGAGGCTGGCCTCGATCGCGCTGGGCTGCGGCCCGTGCGAGTGGCCGCCCGGGTGGAGCGTCACCGACCCCAGGCCGATGCCCGAGCCCTTGCGGGCCTCGTAGTCGCCGCCGACGTAGAACATGACCTCGTCGGAGTCGACGTTGGAGTGGTAGTAGGGCACCGGCACCGCCAGCGGGTGGTAGTCGACCTTGCGCGGGACGAAGTTGCAGACCACGAAGCTGGGGCCCTCGAAGACCTGGTGCACCGGCGGGGGTTGGTGCACCCGCCCGGTGATCGGCTCGAAGTCGGCCACGTTGAAGGCGTAGGGGTAGAGGCAGCCGTCCCAGCCGACGACGTCGAAGGGGTGGTGCGGCACGACGTGCACCGACCCGACGAGGCCGCCCGGGCCGTGACCGCGGTGCTTCACGAGCACCTCGACGTCCGTCGCCTCCACGGCCCGCGGCTCCGAGGGCAGGCGCAGGTCGCGCTCG
>JAPSKJ010000310.1 GCA_031177735.1 Nocardioides sp. | reverse complement strand
TTGTTCCTCTGGATCACTGAAAGCCGGGATCGGGACAGATTCCGCCGGCGCTTGGCGGCCCTCGCCCGAGGGTCCCACCAGGTCGCGACGCACCGAGACCGGGGCTTCGGACCATGGCTCGCGCGGGCACCCCGAGGACCGGAGAACTCGACGTTCGGAGCATTGTGCGCCCCTTCGCGCAGAGGTTGGCCGGGTCCCCCGTGGGCACCGGTGTCTCGAAGTCCAAGGTCCTTTTCGCCCGTAAGCCCGTGGTGCTCGCCCTCGCCGGCGTCGCCCTCGTCGCGGTCGCCGGCACCACCGTCGGCTACCAGTCGATGAGCCACACGGTGACGGTCAGCCTCGACGGCAAGACCACCGAGGTCACCTCGCTGGGCTCCACCGTCGGCGACGTGCTCGCCGACCAGGGCATCGAGGTCACCGACAAGGACCTGGTCGCGCCGGGTGTCGACGAGACCGTCGACGACGGCAGCAACATCACCGTCCGCTTCGGCCGCCCGTTGCACGTCGACGTGGACGGCAGCACCCAGACCTACTGGGTCACCGCCAGCCAGGTCGGCGACGCCCTCGGCGAGATCGGCCGCAGCTTCCAGAACGCCGACCTGTCGGTGAGCCGCGGCGCGAGCATCGGCCGTGACGGGCTCGCCGTGCAGGTGGTCACACCCAAAACCGTCACGCTCGAGCTCGCGGGCGCGGCCCCCGAGCGGCGTACTCTGACCGCCGCGACCGTCGGCGAGGCGCTCACCGAGCTCGGCGTCGAGGTCGAGAAGCGCGACAAGGTCACCCCGGCACCGGCGCAGCCGCTGACCGACGGCACCCAGATCGTCTTCACCGACATCCGCGTCGCCACCGTCGAGGTGCCGGGCGAGGTGGTCGAGGCTCCGGTGGAGGAGCGCGAGGACTCCTCGATGTACGAGGGCGAGGAGGAGACGGTGCAGGAGGGCCGAGACGGCCTGCGCGACGTCACCTACCGCCGCGTCTTCAAGAACGGCGAGCTCACCAAGCAGACCATCGTCTCCCAGGCCGTCACCAAGCAGCCGGTGCCCGAGATCGTCGCGGTCGGCACCAAGGAGCAGCCGGCGACCACCAACTTCGCCGGCGGCAGCACCGTGTGGGACTCCCTCGCGCAGTGCGAGTCCGGCGGTAACTGGGCGATCAACACAGGCAACGGCTACTACGGCGGCCTGCAGTTCAGCCTCTCGACCTGGCAGGCCTACGGCGGCCCCGGCATGCCGCACACCGCCAGCCGTGAGACGCAGATCGCCATCGCCACCAAGCTGCGCGACGCCTCCGGCGGCTACGGCGCGTGGCCCGGCTGCGCCGCCAAGCTCGGCCTGCCCCGCTGACGCAGCACCCCGGTACGCCGACGGGCCGACCACGCCGTGCGGCGTGGTCGGCCCGCTCCGCGTTGCGCAGGTCGGTGCCGTAGCAGGGAAGGCACCTCGGCTTCCCCACGGGAGAGTCGTCCGGTCGACGATTTCCGGGATTTCTCGGGCCGGATGGATCAACGGCGCCGCTGTGTGCACTAGAGGGGCATGTTCGCGCGTTCGAAGTCCCCCTACGCCCACGACGCCGGCGATGCGTCCTCGTTCGAGCCGGGCGGGTCGCCCGCCGGCGCCTCACCGTCGTTCCCGGGTGCGCCGGGGAGGGCCGCGCCCGCTGGTGAACCGGCGGGTGGAGACAGCGGGCGGGCTCCTGAGCCCCACGCCGAGCCTGCCGGCAGACCTCACACGGGCCAGGCGGCCGGTCAGACCCGCTCGCTCGACGAGATGCTCGAGCGGATCCGGGAAGCCGGCAGCGAGCCGGGCGCGGCGGTGCCCGCGACCGATGCGCTGACCGAGCACACCGACATCCTGCGGGCCACCCGTGACGCCCAGCAGCAGGCACAGGACATGCTGGCCATGGCCACGCGCGTGCGCACGGCGGCCTCGGAGCAGGCCGAGCAGATGCTGCGCGAGGCGCGCGAGCAGGCCCGCATGCTGACCGCGGACGTGGACCAGCACTCGAGCCGGGTCCGCGCGGAGGTGGCCGAGTGGGCGGCCGAGCAGCGCACCCAGGTCCAGGCCGTGGTCGCGCAGCTCATCGCCGACGCCCACCGCGAGGCCGACCGGATCCGCGCCGAGGCGCTGGGCCGGGCGATGGCCGAGGCGGAGGAGACCGCCCGCCGCTACATCGCCGACGCGGTCGCCCGTGGGAGCCGCGACGCGGAACTGATCCGCAACGAGGCCCGCGAGCTGGTCGACCGTGCCCGCGCGGCCGCCGGTGAGACGGTGGGCAGCATCCGGCGCTTGCTCGAGGCCGGCGGCGGTGCGCTGGCCGACTTCGACGTCCACCGCGAGACCTTCGACCGGCTGGCCACCGAGACCGCCGCGACCGCGGACAGCGCCCCGCTCGCTCCCGCCACGGGCGCGGCCCACCCCCCGGCGGAAGAGCACCAGGCGGGCACCGCCGAGGCACCGACCGCCGGTTTCGCCCAAGCGGTCGGCCACGGATCGGAGTCCGCCGTCCCGACGGCTCGCCCGCTCGGCTCCTTGTTTCGTGTCTCCGACGTCGAGGACGCCACCCACCCGGCCGGTCCCGGCCAGGAGGCCTGAGGTGAGGGTCCTCCACGTCACCGAGGCGATGGGCGGCGGGGTGATCTCCTCCATCCTCGCGATGGTCGAGGCCACGCCGAGCCTCGACCACCACCTCCTCGCGCGCGCCCGCCCCGGAGTCGACACCGGCGACGACTGGGCACGCGCGTTCGCCAGCGTGCACGAGCTGCCGGCTCACCCCGTGCGCGCGGCGCTGAGCGTCCGCCGCACCGTCCGCCACCTGATCCCCGACGTCGTCCACGCACACTCCTCGAAGGCGGGGGCGGTGGCCCGGCTGGCACTGCCGGACGGACCGCCGGTCGCCTACAGCCCGCACTGCTTCGCATTCGAGCGTCGCGACATCGGGCCCCTGCAGCGGCGGGTCTACGGCACGGTCGAGCGGCTGCTCGCACCGCACACCGACGTGCTCGTGGCCGTGGCCCCGCGCGAGGTCGACCTCGGTGTCGACCTCGGTCACCGTGAGGTCGCCTACGTCTCGAACCGCACGCTCACCGAGCTGGGCAGGCGGGCCCGCTACGCCGACCCGTTGCGGATCGCGGCCGTCGGCCGCGTGTGCGCCCAGAAGGACTGGCGCTACCTGCTCCACGTCAAGCGCTACGCCGAGACCCAGTTCGGCCTTCAGGCCACCTGGGAGTGGCTCGGCGGTGGTGACCCGGAGGGGGAGCGTGCGCTGCGCGCCGCCGGGGTGGACGTCACCGGCTGGGCCAGCCGGGACGAGGTCCTCGCGCGCCTCGCGGACGCCCAGGTCTACCTGCACACCGCGGCCTGGGAGGCCGCCCCCATCGCCGTGCTCGAGGCCGCCGAGCTCGGTCTCCCGCTCGCGGTGCGGGCCATCCCCGCCCTGGAGAGCCTGGACCTGCCCGGCGCGACGCCCTCGGTCGTCCGGCTCGCCGAGCGGCTCGCGACGCTGCGCGCGCCGGAGGCATGGGTGCGCGCGCAGTACCAGTCCGACGAGGTAGCCCGACGGCACACCCGGAGCATCCAGGCCGCCCAGGTGCTGGACGCCTACGCGCGGGTCGTCGCGGGCCAGCCGACCGGGATGCCGC
>JAPSKJ010000309.1 GCA_031177735.1 Nocardioides sp. | reverse complement strand
CCGAACCGGGCCATCCCGTAGGTCGCGGCGATGAGGAGGGTGCCGAACGCGGCGAGCGCCACCTCGCGGGTCGCGTCGGACTGTAACGGCCGTTTCACTTCCGACATGAAACGCACGTTACACTTCCTGCCATGGCGCGCGCCGATCTCCGTACCGCAGCGTTGGACGCTGCCGAGCGGTTGTTCTTCTCCGACGGCATCGCCGTCACCGGCGTGGACGCCGTGGCGCGGGAAGCGCGCGTCTCCGTGGTGACGCTCTACAACCACTTCGGCAACAAGGACGGGCTGGTCGGTGCCGTGCTCGAGCGGCGCCTCGCAGGGTGGGACGAGGCCTGGCAGGCCGAGATCGACGCGTGCGAAGACCCGCGCGCGAAGGTGCTCGCGATCTTCGACGCTGTGGCGGCCTTCCGCGCCCGGTCGAGCCCCACGAAGTGGTGCAGCTTCCTGGCGACTGCCTCGGAACGCCCGGTCGCGGACGACCCGCCCGCGCGGCTGGTCGCTCGCGAGAGCGCCCTGCTGCAGGCACGCCTGCGTCAGTACGCCGAGGAGGCGGACCCGGGTCGGTCGGGTGAGATCGTGTCCGTGGTGACGCTGATCTACAGCGGCGTCCTCAGCAGTCTGCTCCGCGGCACCCCCGATGAGCCGACCGCGGTCGGGCGTCGGGCAGCCGCTGCGGCGCTGGGCTGGGACGACCTGGTGACGGCGCGGGCCTGACCGAGTCGGCCCGCACGCTCAGCAGGTCTGGTCCGGCGCGGCCCGGGTGGCCGCACGGTAGGCGCGAACCTGGTCGTTGCCCTCCCGCCAGCTCCGCAGCCACTCGCTCGTCGCGGCGGCGGGGGTGATGTGGCCGTGGCGCAGCATCTCCATGTGGTGGACGTGCCTGCGCCAGGTCCGCAGGGCCACGTCGGCCAGCTGCAGTACGTCGGTGCGAGCAGCGGTCGCCTGTTGGCAGGCGTGCGCCGGGGAGGTGGCGGCGCGACGCGGGGGCGGACAGCGGACGGTGAGGTCGTCGACGTCGCGGTAGGCCGATCGGAAGGTCGCCAGCCGGCGCTGCGCGCCGACGCGGGTGCGGTCCCAGAAGGCGGTGGCCTGGTCGAGGGTGATGGCGCCGACGACGAGCTTGTTCATCGCCTCGATGTGCACCTCCCACTGGTTCATCGACCGCCGTGCGGCGTCGAGGGCCTCGCCCTGGGTGTCGAACACGGTGCTGCAGACGTTGGCCAGGGCCTCTGCATGGGTGGGGTGGGTCCCCGAGTCAGCTCGGGGCAGGCTCGACAGGCCGGCCGGCAAGGTCTGGGTCTCGGTCGCCTCCTCGCTGTTTCCGGAGGAGAACGCGAAGGCCCCCCAGATCGCTGCCACGATGACGGCGCCGATCACGATGCCGATCCCGATGCGCTGGTAGTCAGGCGAAGGTTCGTTCAGGTCCGAGTGCATGACGCCCCCTTGAGCACCGCTCCCATCATGAGCGGGTGGTCTATGCGTTGCTACGCCGCGGCAGCGTCCCGACCGCGTCGACCGCCGACGTTTACCGCGAACTGGGGACGCGGACCGCAGAAACCGGTGCGCCGAGACAGGTGCGCGGCCGATACGATCGCGAGGTCCGACGTACGTCGTGGCCACACCCACATCCCGAGGAGCAGTCGTGTCCGAGCTGAAGATCGCCGTCACCCACGCCGAGGCGCGGGAGGACCGGACGGTCACGACCGGCACGAAGGCGTGGGAGCTGTTCAAGGACGACCCGAGCGTCATCGCCGCGCGGGTGAACGGCGAGCTGAAGGACCTCTCCTACGAGCTGGCCGACGGCGACCTCGTCGAGAGCGTGGCGATCGACTCCAAGGACGGCCGCGACATCCTCCGGCACTCCACCGCCCACGTGCTCGCCCAGGCTGTGCAGCAGCTCTTCCCGCAGGCCAAGCTCGGCATCGGCCCGCCGGTGCAGGACGGCTTCTACTACGACTTCGACGTCGACGTCCCCTTCGTGCCCGAGGACCTGGTCAAGCTCGAGTCGGCCATGAGGAAGATCATCAAGGCCAACCAGCGGTTCTCCCGCCGCGTCACCACCGACGCCGAGGCGCTCGAGGAGCTCAGGGACGAGCCCTACAAGGTCGAGCTGATCGGTCTCAAGGGTGGTGGCAGCGGCGCTGAGGAGGCCGCCGAGGGCGCCAGCGTCGAGGTCGGCGGGGGAGAGCTGACCATCTACGACAACATCGACCGCAACGGCGAGGTCGCCTGGAAGGACCTGTGCCGGGGCCCCCACCTGCCCACCACCAAGCGGATCCCGGCGTTCAAGCTGATGCGTTCGGCGGCGGCGTACTGGCGCGGCGACGAGAAGAACAAGCAGCTCCAGCGGATCTACGGCACCGCGTGGGAGTCGCAGGAGGCCCTGGACGCACACCTGCACCGGATCGAGGAGGCCGAGCGCCGCGACCACCGCAAGCTCGGCCGGGAGCTCGACCTGTTCAGCTTCCCCGACGAGATCGGCTCCGGCCTGCCGGTCTTCCACCCCAAGGGCGGGGTGATCAAGCGGGAGATGGAGGACTACGTGCGCCGCCGCCACATCGAGGAGGGCTTCTCCTACGTCGGCACCCCGCACATCACCAAGGACGGGGTGTTCCACACCTCCGGCCACCTGCCCTACTACGCCGACACGATGTTCCCGCCGATGGAGTTCGAAGGCTCGAACTACCAGCTCAAGGCGATGAACTGCCCGATGCACAACCTGATCTTCTCCAGCCGGGGCCGCTCCTACCGCGAGCTCCCGCTGCGGCTGTTCGAGTTCGGCCACGTCTACCGCTACGAGAAGTCCGGCGTGATCCACGGGCTCACCCGGGTGCGCGGCTTCGCCCAGGACGACAGCCACTCCTACTGCACCAAGGAGCAGGCGCCCGCCGAGGTCAAGCACCTGCTCGACTTCATGCTCAGCGTGCTCAAGGACTTCGGGCTCAACGACTTCTACCTCGAGCTCTCCACGCGCGACGACGCGAAGAAGGACAAGTTCGTCGGGAGCGACGAGGACTGGGCCACCGCCACCGCGGTGCTCGAGCAGGTGGGTGCCGAGAGCGGCCTCGAGCTCGTCCCCGACCCGGGTGGCGCGGCGTTCTACGGCCCGAAGATCTCGGTACAGGCCAAGGACGCGATCGGCCGGACGTGGCAGATGGGCACCGTGCAGTACGACTTCAACCAGCCGGCCCGGTTCGGCCTGGAGTACGTCGCCGCCGACGGCTCGAAGCAGCAGCCGGTGATGATCCACTCGGCCAAGTTCGGCTCGATCGAGCGGTTCTTCGGCGTCCTGGTCGAGCACTACGCGGGCGCCTTCCCTCCGTGGCTGGCGCCGGTGCAGGTGCAGGCGATCCCGGTCGCCGACGCCTTCACCGACTACCTCTACGAGGTCGCCGACCGGCTCAAGCGGGCGGGCATCCGGGTGGAGGTCGACGAGTCGGCCGACCGGTTCCAGAAGAAGATCCGCAACGCCCAGCTCCAGAAGGTGCCGTTCATGCTCATCGCGGGCGGTGAGGACGTGGAGAAGGGAGCGGTCAGCTTCCGCTACCGCGACGGTCGTCAGGACAACGGCGTGCCCGTCGACGAGGCGATCGCCCGGATCGTCGAGGCCGTGGAGTCGCACGCCCAGGTCTAGGAGCCCG
>JAPSKJ010000308.1 GCA_031177735.1 Nocardioides sp. | reverse complement strand
CTGGTACGCATACGCGTCCACGCCGACCAGGTCCGCGATCCGGGGGTGCTCGGCGGGGTAGAGGTAGCGGCGGAATCCGGACGCTCCGGGCGATGTCGACATCGGTGTCTCCTCGAAGGGCAGTGGGCGGGGAACAGGCTCAGGACGGGGTGTGGTGGCGCTCGACCGCGGCCCGCACCCGGTCCTCCTCGCCGGACGCGATCGCCTCGACGAGGTCGGCGTGGACCTGGTGACGCTCCGCGCGGTAGGCGGGGGCGTCGGCGTCCTCGGCGTAGGAGGCGGAGGAGCCGGTGAGGTGGCCGAGCGTGCTGACGTAGACGGCGCGCGCCATCGTGTTGGGGCTGATCGCGGCGATCCGCTCGTGCAAGGCCCAGTTGCTGGCCATGAACGACGACCAGTCGGGTGCCTCACCCATCTGCGCGACCAGTGCCCGGAGGTCGGCGATGTCGACCTCGGAGCGGCACCGGGCGGCGCCCAGGTCGATCAGGAGCTCGAGGTGGTCGCGCAGCTCGATGGCCTCCACGACGGTGGTCGGCTCCTCGGTGACGGAGAGCAGCGTGTGGCGCAGGCGTACGACGGGGCCTCGCTCGGCCACGAACAGTCCGCCCCCTCGCCCGGGCTTGATGTGGACCACGCCCCGGTCGCGCAGCAGCCGGACCGCCTCGCTGACCGTCGGCCGGGAGTATCCGCTCGCCTGCTGCAGGTCGTCGATGGTGCCGATCGGGCTGCCCGGCTCGAGCCGGTCGTCACGGACGCGCTGCTCGACCGCGGCGGCCAGCTGCTCGGCGCGGGAGAGGGACGCGGCGGTCGGGAGGTCGCGAAGGGGTTGGTCGGATGCCACCCCGGTGTTCTACCACAAACGACCTAAATGTTTTAGTGTCAATCCGCGCGCCGATCCGACGGCGCATGCATGGCATCAGGAGAGCGAGGAGCGCATGACACGCATCGTGGGGCTGCGGCACACCGACGGTTCGGTGTTGGTCGGCAGGCTGAGTGAGGACGGCACCGAGGTCGAGGTGGTCGCCGGCCTCGAGGAGTTCTGGGCCGACCCGCGGGCAGCGCTCGCTCGAGTGCCGATCGGCCCGTCGGTGGCCGCCGACACCGTCGAGCTGGTGCCTCCCGTGCTGCCCGGCGCCCGGGTGATCTGCATCGGCCTGAACTACCTCAAGCACGTCGCTGAAGGGTCGTTCGCCGAGTCGGGGGTGCCGGAGCACCCGACGTTGTTCGCCCGCTGGCCCGCCTCGCTGACCGTCGACGGCGCGCCGATCCCTGTGCCGGTCGACGAGGAAGGGCTGGACTGGGAGGGGGAGATCGTCGCCTGGGTGGGAGAGACCCTCGTCGACGCCGACCCCGACCAGGCGCTCGCCGCCGTGGTGGGCTACTCCACCTTCAACGACGTCACCGCCCGCCGCGCGCAGAAGCTCACCTCGCAGTGGATCCTGGGCAAGAACGCCGACCGCTCCGGACCGCTCGGGCCGATGGTGCCGGCCGCCGAGGTCGGTGACCTGCGCGACGGGCTGCGGGTCCGCACCCGGGTCAACGGCGAGGTCGTCCAGGACGGGACGACCGACCAGATGGTCTACACCGTCGGCGACACCCTTGCGCTGATCTCCCGGACCTTCACGCTGCGGCCCGGAGACCTGCTCGCCACCGGCACGCCGGCCGGCGTCGGCTACGCCCGCACCCCACCGTGGCTGCTCCAGCCCGGCGACGAGGTGGAGGTCGAGGTCGAGCGGCTGGGCGTGCTGCGCAACCCCATCGTCGCGGGCTCCGAGCGCGCGGCGCTGGCCGAGGCGCGCACGGGCACCGTCCGGTGACCACCCCGGTGAGTGCCCCCGGAGCCGGGCCGCTCGACGGCGTGCTCGTCGTCGACCTCTCCCGCGCGCTGGCCGGGCCGCACGCGACGATGATGCTCGGCGACCTCGGCGCGCGGGTGATCAAGGTGGAGGCGCCCGGGGGCGGCGACGACACCCGCGGGTGGGGCCCGCCGTTCGTGGAGGCGTCGGACGGGGAGCAGGTCTCGACGTACTTCCTCTCCGCCAACCGCAACAAGGAGTCGGTGACGCTCGACCTCAAGGACGCCGACGACCTGGCCGTGCTGCGGGCGCTCGTCCGGCGTGCCGACGTGCTGGTCGAGAACTTCCGCACCGGCGTGATGGACCGGCTCGGACTCGGCGCCGAGGCGCTCGCGGAGCTCAACCCGGGGCTGGTGGTGCTCTCGATCACCGGCTTCGGCCACGACGGCCCCGAGGGCGGCCGCGCGGGCTACGACCAGATCGCGCAGGGCGAGGGTGGGTTGATGTCGCTGACCGGCTCAGGGCCGGCCGACCCGCAGAAGTCCGGCGTCCCGATCTGTGACCTGCTCGCCGGCATGTACGGCGCGTACGGCGTGGTCGCGGCGCTCCACGAGCGCCACCGCACCGGTCGTGGTCAGGTCGTGCGCACCTCGCTGCTCGCCGCGGCGGTGGGCGTGCACGCGTTCCAGGGCACCCGGTGGACCGTGGCTGGCGAGGTCGGCCGGGCCGCAGGCAACCACCACGCGTCGATCTCGCCCTACGGGCTGTTCCGGTGTGCGGACGGTGCGGTCCAGATCGCCGTCGGCAGTGAGGCGCTCTGGCGGCGCTTCTGCGACGGTTTCGGCCTCGACGCGGACCGGCCCGGCCACGCCACCAACGCAGACCGGGTGCGCCGCAAGGGCGAGGTGATCGCCCTGGTCGAGGAGGCCTTCGCGGACTGGACGGCGGTGGAGCTGCTCGAGCGCTTGGACGAGATCGGCGTCCCCGCTGGCAAGGTCCGCTCCATCGACGAGGTCTACGCCTGGGAGCAGACTCGCAGTCAGGGGCTGCTCATCGATGTCGAGCACCCCACCCTCGGCCGGGTGCAGCTGCCCGGGCCGCCGCTGCGGTTCTTCGAGCCCGACGGTGCCGAGCGCACCCGTGCCGACCACCGGCCGCCGCCCCTGCTGGGTGCCGACGGCGACGCGGTCCGCGCCTGGGCGGAGCAGGAGCCGGCCGGATGAGGCCGGCGGTCCGGCCGGGCGCCCGCGAGCTGGTCGAGGCGTGCACCGACCCCGGCAGCTGGGAGTCGTGGGACGCGCCCGTCGACCCGGCGACGTACGGCGACGACCCTGACTACCTCGCCTCGCTGGAGCGGGCCCGGGCCAAGGCCGGCACCGACGAAGCCGTCATCACCGGGAGGGCCCGGATCCGCGGCCACGACGTGGCGCTGGTGATCGGCGAGTTCGCGTTCCTGGGCGGATCGGTCGGGCGCGCGGCGGGGGACCGGATCATCGCCGCGGTGCGACGCGCCACCCGGGAGGGATTGCCGCTGGTGGCGGCGACGGCCTCGGGTGGCACCCGCATGCAGGAGGGCACCCCGGCGTTCGTGAAGATGGTCGAGATCTCCCGTGCCGTGGTCGACCACAAGGCCGCGGGGCTGCCGTACCTGGTCTACCTGCGGCACCCGACCACGGGCGGGGTCTTCGCGTCGTGGGGCTCGCTCGGGCACGTCTCGGTGGCGGAGCCGGGCGCGTTGATCGGTTTCCTCGGTCCGGTGGTGTACGAGTCGCTGCACGGGCGGCCCTTCCCGCCCGGGGTGCAGACGGCCGAGAACCTCGTCGCCAAGGGCATCCTCGACGCCGT
>JAPSKJ010000307.1 GCA_031177735.1 Nocardioides sp. | reverse complement strand
ATCGCCACCGTCGAGCAGCTCACCGGCGTGCGGGTCGACCACCTGGCGATGGTGGACTGGGCGGGATTCCTGGAAGTGACCGACGTCATCGGGGACGTCGAGGGGGCCGCTCCGCAGACGCTCTCAAGACAGGAAGCGCTGACCGCAGCGCGCCCAGGCACGGCGATGACGGACCAGGACCTCGACAGGATGCGCCGCCAGCAGGCCGTCCTGCGCCGGCTCGCCGAGCAGGCGCTCGACGCGGGGGTGACCACGGACCCGCAGGCGCTGATGGACCTGCTCGACCGGGTGACCCGCCACATGACGGTCGACGAGGACTGGTCCACCCTCGACATGAGTCGGCTGGCGCTGTCGCTGCGAGAGCTCACGCCCTCCGACGTGAACTACCTGACGGTGCCGGTGGCGGGCACCGGGATGGTCGGGGACCAGAGGGTGGTCCACCTCGACCCTGTCCGCGCTGCGGAGCTCTGGGACGACGTCCGCGCCGACCGGATGGAGGACTGGGAGGGCGCGCAATCGGCCGACCTCATGGTCGATCCGTGACCCGTCGGGGCGAGGGTGCCGAGGCAGAGCCCGCTCAGCCCAGGCCGCGCTCCTGGACGAACGCGACGATGCGTTCGGCGAGCTCGGGACGGCAGACGATGAGGTCGGGCAGGTAGACGTCGTCCTGGTTGTAGCGCAGCGGCGATCCGTCCACACGACTGGTGAACAAGCCGGCGGCGGCGGCGACCGCGACGGGCGCCGCGGAGTCCCACTCGTACTGGCCGCCCGCGTGCACGTAGGCGTCGGTGAGGTCGCGGGCCACCGACATCACCTTCACCCCGGCGGACCCCATCGGCACCAGCTCGGCGCCGAGCTCCTGCGCCAGTGCCGTCACGAAGGCCGGTGGCCGGCTCCGGCTGACCGCGATCCGCGGCGGTTGACCAACGCGGTGCCCGGAGCCGTCCAGACCAGGCACCACCGGGGGCCGACCGGTGTGGAAGGTCTCCCCCAGCGCCGGCTGGGCGACCGCACCCGCGGTCAGCCCGCCCCCGCCGCCGGCGGAGCGCTCCCACAGCGCCACGTGCACGGCCCAGTCGTCGCGTGGCGGCTCGGAGAACTCGCGCGTGCCGTCCAGCGGGTCGATGATCCACACCCTGTCACGGTGCAGGCGCTCCTTGGAGTCCTTGCCCTCCTCCGACAGCACGGCGTCGCCCGGTCGGTGGATCGCAAGCAGTTCGACGAGCAGCTCGTGAGCCGCCTGGTCGCCAGCGTCCTTCAGGGCTTTGCCCTCCAACCCCTGCCCACGCACCTCGAGCAGGCGTCGCCCGGCGGTCTGCGCCAACCACGCGGCCATGGCGTGGTCGTCGTGGGCGGCGTCTGCGGGCGGCGTACCGGGGTCGAAGCTCACGCGCACACCCTAAGCGACTCTGCGCGCCCGAGGGACGTCGCCCAATTCGGGGAAGGAGCGCGAACATCCACGACGGCAGGCACTCCCCCGGCTGCACTGGTGACAGGATGGAACCTGGGCCCCCGCCGGTCCGGGCGTGTCCGCGCGAGATCCCGGCCCGATGCGCGAAAGGTCCTCCATGTCCGTCCCCTCGCCCGCTGAGCGTCGCCTCACCCTCCTGCTGGTGGTGGCCTTGGCGTTCGCGAGTGCCGTCGCGCTCGCTCTGGGCCGCGGCGGGCCGGAGCAGCCGTTGCGTGCCGGCGCGTCGCCCTCGACGAGCGCGTCGGCCCCGGCGGCCACTGGGGGCCCCGACTCGTCGGCGAGCACTGACGCCCCGGCCGGCGCGCCCGGCGACCCGACGCACAGCCTCCCGCCGGGAGCCCACTCCACCGTCAGCACGGGTGGTGGCACTGCTCCGGCTCCGTCCGGCACCGGGTCCGGCACCGGGTCCGGCACCGCGTCCGGCACCGCGTCCGGCCCGGCGACGGTCGGTTCGGCTCCGCCCGCCTCCAGCAGCGGCCTGGGCGCCTCAAGCACTCCCCCCGACGACGGCACTTCTACGTCGTCCCCGGACCGAGCCTCGAGCCCCTCGGACCCCACCCCACCGACCGCCAGCAGTCGTCCCGAGCCGGACGTCGCCCTGGTGGCCGGCTTCCCGAAGTCGCTCGTCCCGCCCCCGGGCACCCATGTGGAGGCCAGCGGCGTGGCCGCCGACGAGCAGCACGAGCGCTTCTCGATGGTGGCGCGGACCGACCAGCCCCCCGCACAGATCCTCGGCCACTACCGCGCGCGCCTGGTCAAGGAGGGTTTCACCGAGGTGCCCGCACCGGGTGGCGGCAACGGGGTCGCCTTCCGACGGGGCAACGACTCGGTCCTGGTGACCGTGTCGGACGGCCGGGTGTCCCTCGACGCAACGCTCGCCACGCCCGGATCGGCCGAGCCGACCCGCACCCCCGCACCGGACGTCGAGGGGGGCGGGTCGCCCGCCGGCTCCGGTGGCGCGAGCGGCGGTCCACGAGGAGACGGCGCTGAGGGCGACGGCCGGCCCGGTCATGCCGGTGACGGCTCCAGCGGCGCGCCGGGGAGCGCAGGCAGCTCATCGGCCGACGGGTCAGCTGGCACGCACGCCGGGCCTGCGGAGGTGGCGCCCGACGGGGGCAGCGACCCCACGACCGCCCCCCTGGTCCCCTAGGCGCGCTACGACGGCGGGTCGGGGAGGTCGGTGAGACCGAACTCCAGGAGTGACCCGAGCGCAGCGACCGCGCCGAGCTGGTTGTTCACGTCCAGCTTGCGGAGCACCGCCTTGACCTGACTGCGCACCGTCGCGGGCGAGACGTCGAAGATCTCGGCGATCCCGACCACCGACTCACCGGCGTAGAGCAGGCCGAGCACCTCGCGCTCCCGAGGGGTGAGCGCGCGCATCCGTGCAGCGACGTCCTCACGCTGCTCCTGCAGGCGGGTCCACTCCTCCACCAGCTCGACGCGCTCGGCATCGGCGATCGTGAGCTCGCCCTCGACCAGACTCGGCAGCCGCAGCGCGACCTCGTCCAGGCTGGTGCTGCTCGGCAGCACCAGCTCAGCGCCGGCCTCCAAGCACGCTCCCCACATCGGCCCCCGGGGCGCGGCCGTCAGGACCACCCACCGGGTGCGGACGTTGGCCAGCATCAGGCGGACCGCGCGCACCCGCGGCCAGCGGTCAAGGTCGCTGATCAGGATGCCGGCCTCGGGCGAAAAGGGCGGGGTAGGTCGGTCGCGCGGCTGCGAGGTGACCGCACCGGGCCAGCGCAGCGTCCTCGCCTCGAACCCACGGCCGGCCAGGGCGGCGCGCACCGCCTCTGCGACGAGGGACTGGTCGGAGGCGACGGCGACCCGCAGCGGCGTACTCGGGCGCGACGTAGCCATGGACCTCTCCCCTATAGCGCCGCCTCCCGGTCCCTGTGACGGGTCGAACGACGCCCCTCCCCGTGCGGCTCATCTTGTCCGGCCCGGCGTGCAACCGCACTGCGTCTCACCGGGGATCATTCGATTTGGGGATTGCCTCGCCGGCCCGGCGCCCCGATGCTCGTGACTGCTGGCCGGGTTGCTCCGGTCAACAGGCTCACCGGCCGCGCGGTTCCCGGTGTAGCGTGCGCATGCCAGCCACCGTCCCCACGGCATCCGGCTTCGCGCGCCGCTCGCGTCTGGCCCCCACCACAGGACGCCCGGGGCCGCGGCCGGTGAGCCGCAC
>JAPSKJ010000306.1 GCA_031177735.1 Nocardioides sp. | reverse complement strand
GCTCACCGCCCCGCGCTCGAGGACCGCGACCGGCCGGCCGGCGGAGTCGAGCACCTCGGCCGGCCACGGGGTGCGCAGCACCCGGGCCGGCGCCGGCGGGGGGATGCTGCCGGGCCAGGGCAGCGACGGCGGGCGCAGGTCGACCGCTCGCTCACCCCAGGGCACGAACGCCTGCCGGTCGGCCGGTGATCGGCCGCCCTGGAGCACCGGCGCCACGACCGACTCGTGGCCGAGCATCCCCTGCACCCGCGCGATGCCGCGCTCGACCCGGGCGTCGGTGCCGCCCCACAGGCCGTCGGCGTGCACCGACTCGGGCACGACCTCCTCGGGGACGAACCTCACGCGGCTCACCGCCGACCGGACGTCGCCGGCCTGCAGGCTCCCCTGCAGCTGCCAGTGCAACCGGTCGACCAGGTCGACGGCGGAGAACCAGCGCGGGTGCAGCCACCGCCGCGCCGAGGCGGGCTCACTGCCGCGGCCGGGGCTGTCGTCGAAGACCTCGACCAGCACCTCGGTGCAGGCCAGCTGCCGGTGGGCCAGCTGGGCCACGAACCGCTCCGCGGTCTGCTTCGCGCTGAAGCAGACCGTCTCGGCGGAGACCAGCGGCGGCTCGAAGCCCACCTCGCAGGCCAGCTCCGGGGGCGGCACCCGGCCGGCCAGCGCCCGGCGGTCCCGGCCGTGCACGACGCGGTACGCCCAGGCGGTGCGGCGCCCGAACCTGGCCTCGACCTCCGCGGCGTCGGGCAGGCCGGCCAGGTCGCCCAAGGTCCGGATCCCCAGCCGCTGGAGCAGGCTCACCGCCTCGGCGCCCTCCCGGTCGTCGGCCACGTCGAGGACCTCGATCGGCAGCTCGCACAAGAACGCGGCCGACTCCCCCGGCGGCACCACGACCGTGCCCTGGATCGGCGCGCGCCGGGCCGCCTGCTCTGCGGTGAAGAGCTCGTCGGCCACCCCCACCCGCACGTCGCGCACCCCGAGGGTGACCAGTCGCTCGGCGAGCACCGCGCCGGCCTCGGTCTCGCCGCCGTAGAACCGGCCCGGGGAGCGCAGCGCGACCAGGCCGGGCCGCAGCGGCGCGACCCCGGGGCGCAGCTGCTCGAGCGCGACCAGCACCTCCTCGAAGGCGCGCCCGTCGCGATCGGGGCTGGCCGGCAGCACCCGCAGCTCGGGGCAGCGGGCCTGCGCATCACGCCGCCGCATGCCGCGCCGCACACCCAGCTCGCGGGCGGCGTCGTTGCAGGCCTGGACGTTGTTGGCGGAGAAGACCGCCGCGGGCAGGTGCCCGGGCAGGTCGGCCTCACGCAGTGCGGTCACCACCGGCCAGTCGGGGCACCAGACGACGAGCACCCGTGGGCCACCCATCAGCCGACCTCGCGCACATCGGAGTAGGGCACCCGCTCGTGGGCGGCCGGACGCACCGTCAGCTCGGCATCGGGGAACCACAGCGCCGCGCGCCGCGGCGGGGCGCTGCCCCGCTGCACCGAGACCACCAGACGGCGCTGCCGGAGGTGTCCCTCGCCGCGGCCGGCGCCGCTCCACTGCGGCTCGACCGCGGAGATCCGGGCCTCGGCCCGCGGCCAGGCGGCCGCGCCCGGAGGGCAGAGCGCGACCAGCGCGGCACCACGCTTGCGCAGCCGAGCGCCCAGCTTCTCGGCGAGGTGCTCCCCCACGCGGCCCGGCGGGCGGACCACGACGAGGGCGGCCACGTCGATCAGCGCGGCGGTCGCCTCGACCCACAGGTCGCCGGGCTCGGGCACCAGGACGGTGCGGTCGAGGCAGACGCCGAGCTCGGCCGCGGCCTCGGCGCCGAAGTCGGGCATCCCGACCGCCGCGCACCAGCCGCCCGCCCGCGAGGGCCCCGACATGAGCGCCAGGGCGAGAGCAGCGCTGTCGACCTGGTAGGCGCCGCCGGCGTACACCTCCACCACCCCGGCCAGCGCGGGGTGGGTGTCGAGCGTGCGCCGCGGCATGCCACCCTGCATCCGGTGCATCCGCTCCCGCAGACGGGTGATCTCGTCGGCGGTGACGGTGCGGCCGGAGGACGCGGAGCGGGTCGGAACAGCCACCTCCCTATCGTCGAACATTTGTTCGAAGGACGCAACTGGCTCGACCCTGGGACCACCGGTCGACCGGTGGTCGCGTCACTCCCGGCCTTCGCGGCCTCAGAGCAGCAGAGGGATCCCCGCCGACCGGGGATCCCTCCGCTACCAGCCGCCTCTGCGGCAGCTCTCGCTCAGCCGTAGAAGGAGTCGATCAGGCCCTGCTGCCGCTCCTGGACGACGCTGCGCTTCACCTTCAGCGACGGGGTGAGCTCGCCGGTCTCCACGGAGAGGTCGTGGTCGAGGATCTCCCACTTCTTGATCGTCTCCCAGCGGTTGAGGTGGGAGTTGAGCTCGTCGACATACCTGCCCACCATCTGGTGCGCCTCGGGCGACTTCACGATCTCGGTGTAGCTCTTGCCGCCGAGGCCGTTCTCCTCCGCCCACACGGCGATGGCGTCGGGGTCGAGGGTGATCAGCGCGACCACGAAGTTGCGCTCGGCCCCGAAGACCAGGAACTGGCTGGCGTAGGGGCAGACCGCCTTGAACTTCGACTCGATGGCCGATGGAGCGATGTACTTGCCGCCGGAGGTCTTGAACAGGTCCTTGATCCGGCCGGTGATCCGCAGGTAGCCGTCGGCGTCGAGCTCGCCCTTGTCGCCGGTGTGCAGCCAGCCGTCGGCGTCGAGCGCCTTGGCGGTCTCGTCGGGGAGGTTGTGGTAGCCGGCCATGACGTGCGGGCCGCGGATGAGCACCTCGCCGTCCTCGGAGATCCTCACCTCGCTGCCCGGCAGCGCGGGACCAACGGTGCCGATCCGGTTGTCGGTCGGGTGGTTGACCGTGGCGCCCGCGGCGTTCTCGGTCATGCCGTAGCCCTCGAGGATCTGGATGCCGGCGGCGTTGAACCAGGTGGCGATGTCGGCGTTGAGCGCGGCCGAGCCGGAGATGAAGAAGCGCACCCGGCCGCCGAAGCGCTGGCGGATCTTGTCGAGCACGAGCTTGTCGAGCACGGCGAGCTGCACCTTCTCGGGCAGGCTGAGGCCCTTGCCCTGGGCGGCGAGCTGGTCACGCTTCTTGGCCAGGGCGAAGGCCCGGTCGAAGAGCGCCTTCTTGGCTCCGCCCTCGGACTCCACCATCGTCACGATGCGGGCGTGGGCCTTCTCGAAGATACGCGGCGCGGCGCCCATGAAGGTCGGCTTCACCACGGCGAGGTTGTCGACGATCTTGTCGACCCGCCCGTCGATGGCGGTCGGGAAGCCGCAGGCGAGCTGGGTGGAGAGCAGCACCTTGCCGAAGGAGTGCGCCATCGGCAGCCACAGGAACTGCAGGTCGTCCTCGTGCAGGATGTTCTGGGCCCTGATCGCCTCGCCCTCATAGACCCACGCGCGGTGCAGCAGCCGCACGCCCTTGGGCTTGCCGGTCGTGCCGGAGGTGTAGATCAGCGTCGCGAGCTGGTCGGGCGCGATCGCGGCCGCGGTCCGCTCGACGATGTCAGGGTGCTCGGCGAGGAACTTCTCGCCCAGCGCGGCCAGATCGGCGAGCGTCATCACGAAGTCGTCGTCGGGCACCGAGCTGGGCTGGTCGAACATGACGACCTTGATCAGCGCGGGCAGCTCGCTGC